>JAISEZ010000100.1 GCA_031263835.1 Tannerella sp. | reverse complement strand
CGTTCGCGAAGAAAATGCACTGTGTATATTTACTGCGGACAGTGTTCGCGAAAAAAATGCACTGTGTATATCTTTTTTCAACGCGGTAAGCAAACTTTCCGATACAGTCAAATCTTTATTCTTTTGCATATATACCATTTCCGATGAATGTATTTAATTCGGGTACAAATGTAGCAAAACAATTGAAAATTGGAAATTGTTGGGATGCGATTCAAAAGGTCGCATCACGCCATAGGCGTAACCTGTGAATAACGCCGGGATTCATCCCGGTGGGCGGGAAAATATATCTTCTTCCCTCCACTCCGGAGGAGTTACCCGCCTGCCGGAATGCTCCGTGAGGGCAACGCCTGACGGCGTTCGGAGAGGGGCGCACCGTCACCACCGGGATAAATCCCGGCGTTATTCACAGGCTACGCCTACGGCGTAACACGATGCGACAAATAGTGATTGGAGGCGGGCGTGTGGACGGGTGCAATTCAGAGCGGGATTGAAAGATAATGAGCAAATGCGAGAATGAGACAATTCATTTTCACATTCACCCGTTCCCAATTCCCCTTTCGAAGACGTCAGTCTTCCGTATCCAAGTCAAAATTCAGGTCATCCGGATCGCTGAAATCCGTAAACTGTTCCAGTTCGCGGCGGTCTTTTTTGGTGGGGCGTCCCAGGCCGCGGGCGCGGTCTACGAAGCCGGAGATTTTACTCATCTCCAGCAGTTCGTACTGCTCCGGCGGCGTGACGTTTTCCAGATATTGGGGCACCAGCTTGGCGCCCATGCGATTCCCGGTCAGCGCCAGCACCCTGAACGAAAACGTGACGGGCGGCTTGCGAATCTGCAACACGTCGCCCGCCTTAATCATCCGCGACGGCTTCACGGGAACCCCGTCAATCGACACGCGATTCTTTTTGCAGGCGTCGGCCGCGACCGTGCGCGTCTTGAAAAGGCGCGTCGCCCACATCCATTTGTCGATGCGTACCTCGTTCATCGGTGGATTTATTTGTGATTAAACAGATTCATCGTAACGTCCGCGCCGGCCAGACAGAAACTTTTGACCATTTCGGCGGCCTGTTTAACCCGTTCGGGCAACTGTTCCTGTTCTTCGGGTGTAAACGGACTCAACACGTAGTCAATCTGTCTGCCGCGGAGAAAGTGGTCGCCGATGCCGAAGCGCAGGCGGCAGTATGCGGACGTCTCCAGCATTTCTTCGAGGTTGCGCAGGCCGTTATGTCCGGCGTGACTGCCTTTCGGCTTCAGCCGCAACGCGCCGAACGGCAGCGAAAGGTCGTCTGCCACCACCAGCAACTGTTCGAGGGGAATACGTTCCTTTTGCAGCCAGTAGCGCACGGCATGACCGCTCAGGTTCATGAACGTGTTCGGCTTCAAAAGAATCGGTTCCGCATTTTTTATCCTCAGCCGGGCGACGGCGCCATAACGTTCTTCCGTGAAGTTCGCGCCGGCTTCTTCCGACAGTGCGTTCACCACGCGGAAACCGATGTTGTGGCGCGTACCCCAGTATTCCGGCCCGATGTTTCCCAGTCCTGCAATCAAATACTTCATAGCAATTTAAAATGTGAGAATGTGAGAATGAGCCGATGTGAGAATGAATTGTCTCACCGGCATTCCGAATCGTTGAATCTTTGAATGATTGAATCTTTGAATCTTTGAATTGTTGAATCCTCCATGCTGCGCGCAGTATAGAAAAGGAGAACGCGTCTCGCGACCCGTCCTCCTTCTGTCATAGTCATGAAATAAACGCTATAAAATTAACGTTGTATCAGGATGCCGTAGCGGCGGATGCGCTTTCCTGACCGCGGGCGGCGCGGGTCAGTTTCACGGCGCATACGACGGCGTTCTTTGCATTGACCAGTTCCAGGTCGGGATAGCTCAGGTCACCAACCTTGATGACTTTGCCCAGCCCTAACTTTTCCACATTCACCACCAGTTTTTCCGGCACCTGGCTGTACAGCGCCCTGACGCGCAACTTGCGTGCTTCCAGATTCAGCTTGCCGCCGGCCTTTACGCCCTCGGCATGACCTTCCAGAATGACCGGGACAGCCATGATAATCGGCTTGTCGGCAAAGACCTCCAGGAAATCAATATGCAGAATGGCGTCCGTCACCGGATGAAACTGAATGTCCTTGATGATGGCTTTCACGGTTTTGCTCCCCTTGACCGTCAATTCCACCAGATAAATGTTCGGCGTATAAATCAGACTCCGCACATTTTCGTTCGTCACAACAAGGTCTGTGACAAGGATGCCCCTGTTGTTTTCGATTTCCACTATTTTCTCGCCCGGGTTCAACGTCTCCTTATACGGGAGTTCGACAGGCGCCTGTCCATACAGGATTGCCGGGATTAAACCCTCCTTGCGAACGGCTTTGGTAGCCTTCTTTCCTGCAACTTCCCTCGAAGCTGCTTCCAATTGAAATGTATTCATTTTCTTTCAAATTTGTGTTACTCAAAATTAGTTTCGCTTCCTAATTTCCCATCACACGGCGACAGGTTTCTAAAAGCGGGGCAAAGATAAGAAAAATATATCTTGCCGGCTTCACTCACGGTCGGGAAATTCGAGGTAATTTGCGAAGGTTATGCATTATTAACGGCTATATTTATTCGTTATTTGGAAGACGGTTATCAATTTTTTCCTACCTTTGCCGCCGAAATTATTTACATTTTTAAAGACAAAAACTTATGGATATTTCTCACATTGAGCATTTGGGTATTGCAGTGAAAAGCATTGACGCTCACTTGCCTTATTATGAAAATGTATTGGGTTTGAAATGTTACAGCATTGAAGAAGTAGCCGACCAGAAGGTGAAAACCGCCTTTTTCAAGGTCGGACAAACGAAAATTGAACTGTTGGAGCCGACAGGCGAAGACAGCGCCGTTGCAAAGTTTATCGAAAAGAAGGGCGAAGGGATTCATCACATCGCCTTTGCCGTCCCGTCCGTACAGGCAGCGCTCGACGAAGCCGCTTCCGGCGGCGTCCAGCTGATTGACAGGGCGCCGCGCGCCGGAGCCGAGGGGCTGAGCATCGCCTTCCTGCATCCCAAATCGACGGGCAGCGTCCTGACCGAACTTTGCATGCCGGCAACAAAATAACCGGAACTGAAAATAAATTAATCATACACCTATGAGTAATCAACTTGAAAAAGTAAAGGAACTGATTGCCCTGCGCGATCAGGCACGGCTGGGTGGCGGCGAAAAAGCCATCGACAAACAGCACGAACGCGGTAAATATACCGCACGCGAACGTATCTCCATGCTGCTGGACGAAAGCAGCTTCGAGGAGATGGACATGTTCGTGAAACACCGCTGCACAAACTTCGGACAGGAAAAGAAAACCTTCCTGGGCGATGGCGTAGTGACCGGCAGCGGCACGATTGACGGACGGCTGGTCTACGTCTTTGCACAGGACTTCACCGTATTCGGCGGGTCGCTGTCGGAGACTATGGCTCAGAAAATCTGCAAGGTGATGGACATGGCCATGAAGATGGGCGCACCCTGTATCGGCATCAACGACTCGGGCGGCGCGCGTATTCAGGAAGGCATCAACGCCCTGGCCGGCTATTCGGAGATTTTCCAGCGCAACATTCTGGCCTCCGGCGTGATTCCGCAAATCTCCGGCATCTTCGGCCCGTGTGCCGGCGGCGCCGTATATTCCCCGGCGCTGACCGACTTTACGCTGATGACGGAAGGAACGTCCTACATGTTCCTGACCGGCCCGAAGGTCGTCAAGTCCGTGACCGGCGAAGACGTCGACCAGGAGAATCTGGGCGGTGCAAGCGTGCACTCGACCAAATCGGGCGTCACCCACTTCACCGCCAAAACGGAGGAAGACGGGCTGGCCATGATTCGCAAGCTGCTCAGCTACATTCCGCAGAACAACCTCGAAGAGGCGCCCTACGTCGAATGTACCGACCCGATTGACCGGCTGGACGACGTCCTGAACGAAATCATCCCCGACAGCGCCAATCAGGCTTATGACATGTACGAAGTCATCGGCACGATTGTCGACAACAACGAGTTCTTTGAAGTCCAGCAGGACTATGCCAAGAACATCATCATCGGCTTTGCCCGTTTCAACGGACAGTCCGTGGGAATTGTCGCCAACCAGCCGAAATATCTGGCCGGCGTGCTGGACTGCAACGCTTCGCGCAAGGGCGCGCGGTTCGTACGCTTCTGCGACGCGTTCAACATTCCGCTGGTGACGCTGGTCGATGTACCGGGATTCCTTCCGGGAACGGGACAGGAATACAACGGCGTCATCCTGCACGGCGCGAAACTGCTTTACGCCTACGGCGAAGCGACGGTGCCGAAAGTGACCGTCACGCTGCGCAAGTCCTACGGCGGTTCGCACATCGTGATGAGCTGCAAACAACTGCGCGGCGACCTGAACTACGCCTGGCCGACGGCCGAAATCGCCGTCATGGGCGGCGCAGGCGCAGCCGAAGTGCTGTATGCCCGGGAATTTAAGGACGCAGCCGACCCGGCGGCGCTGATGGCCGAGAAGGTAAGCGAATACGACAAGCTGTTTGCCAATCCCTACAATGCAGCCAGATACGGCTACATCGACGACGTGATTGAGCCGCGCAACACGCGTTTCCGCGTCACCCGCGCCCTGCAGCAGTTGCAGACAAAGAAGCTGACGAATCCGGCGAAAAAGCACGGCAATATTCCACTTTAACCGGATTGCATTATGAACGGAAACAGAAAAGGAACAGGCATTGCCCTGTTGCTGATGTTCATCTGCGCTTTTGCGGCGCAGGGACAGCGGTCGGCCAGTATACGCTTCAACGAAATACTGGTCGTCAACGAAAACAATTTTGTGGATGACTACGGCATGCGCAACGGATGGTTCGAACTCTTCAACACGTCGTGGGGCTCGGTCAATATCGGCGGATGCTTCCTGACGGACGACCGGAACAACACGCGGAAGTACATGATTCCCAAAGGCGACGTGCATACCAAGATTCCGCCGCGCCAGCACGTGCTCTTCTGGGCGGACGATTTGGCCTCGCGGGGCACGTTTCACGTGAACTTCAAGCTGAATCCCGCCGGGGAAAACTACCTGGCGCTCTACGATTCCGACGGCAAGACGCTGATTCATGAAATCGTCATCCCCGCCGGCCAGCGTGCAGACATCAGCTACGGCATGACGGACGACGGCGAGGGCAAGTGGGAAAACCTCACGAAGGTGACGCCGAGCAGCAACAACAAAATCCTCGACTCGAACGAGAAAATCGAAAACTTCCAGCGCAACGACTCCCTGGGCATAGGTATGACCATCACGGCCATGGCCGTCGTCTTCATCGGACTGATACTCCTCTACCTTGCCTTCAAGTATATCGGGAATTCGGCCATCAAGGCCAGCCGGCGCCGTTCGATGAAGGCCAGCGAAAGCAGTGAAGTCAAACGGGGCGAACCGGAATCGGGCGAGGTGTTTGCCGCCATCGCCGCCGCGCTCTACGATGCAACGGAGGAAGACGTTCACGATTTGGAAAATACGGTACTGACCATCCGAAAAGTGGCGCGTCACTATTCGCCGTGGAGTTCGAAAATCTACGGCCTGAGAGAATCCATTCGAAAATAATCCTGTAAAATAAATCATTAGATGAAACAATTCAAGTATACAATCAACGGAAGTATCTATAACATTACGGTACACAAGATAGAAGATACCATCGCCGAGGTGGAGGTCAACGGCACGCCGTACAAGGTGCTGATGGACAAGCCGGCCAAGAAACATGTGGTCACCATCAAGCGTCCGGCACAGGCGCCGACGACGTTGTCCGGCGCGCCGGTCGTATCGCGTCCGGCAGGTGGCGGCGTGAAGGGTGCGGTCAAGTCGCCGCTGCCCGGCGTCATCCTGAGCATCGACTGCAAGGTGGGTGACGAAGTGAAGAAGGGACAGAAACTGCTCGTCCTCGAGGCCATGAAGATGGAGAACACCATCCCGTCCGAATTCACCGGCAAGGTCGAGGAAATCAAGGTCGAAAAGGGTGAATCCGTCCTCGAAGGCACAGTACTGGTAGTCATCAATTAACGCAACGGAATCATGCAAGAGAGTTTTTTATCGTTTCTCGCCGAGAACCTCCAACTGTTTCTCACCTACACGGGATTCTACAACGCTACGGGCGCGCATTTCCTGATGATATTCGTTGGACTGGTCTTTATCTTCATGGCCATCAAGTACGAATTTGAGCCGATGCTGCTTGTACCCATCGGTTTCGGCATCCTGATAGGCAACATCCCATTCAAGGACGCCGGGCTGCAACTGGGTATCTACGAAGAGGGATCCGTGCTCAACATTCTGTATCAGGGCGTCACATCGGGGTGGTATCCGCCGCTCATCTTTCTGGGCATCGGCGCCATGACCGACTTTTCGGCGCTCATTTCCAACCCGAAGCTGATGCTTATCGGCGCCGCGGCGCAGTTCGGCATCTTCGGCGCCTACATCATCGCCCTGCTGATGGGCTTCGAACCGAATCAGGCCGGCGCCATCGGCATTATCGGCGGCGCCGACGGCCCGACAGCCATCTTCCTCTCCTCCAAACTGGCCCCGAACCTCATGGGAGCAATCGCCGTCTCGGCGTACTCCTACATGGC
>JAISEZ010000099.1 GCA_031263835.1 Tannerella sp. | reverse complement strand
TTGCCAATAATAAAAATTTTACTGCTTTTGTCATGATGATACTGTTTAAAATCAAGCGTCCTCCCGTCCAATTCGCCAAGCGGTGTGGAGGACGCTCTTTGTTAATACATAATTCACTTCAACTGAAACACAGTCAAATTTACTGTTTCATCTAAAGTTTTGTGCAAAGGTAGAAGGGTTGAAACGTTGCCGCAATACCTTGTTTATGGTATATTTTGCTTTTCGCCCTAAGAATAAATTATGAATTATGAATTATGAATTATATGGGCATGACTTTGTGTATGGACATGAAGAATATATTATCAACACGGAGACACGGAGAACACGGAGATTCGTTTCTCTGCGGAACGCCGTATTTTGACCTCTCCCCCGGCCCCTCCCCACAAGGGAGGGGAGAGCGTAGCGGCGGAACGCCGTATTTTCTCTGTGCTCCCGGTGTAAGGAAAGAGATTACCCGGAGGCCACAGAGAAGGAACTTCGTTCTGCCGCTGCACTCTCCCCTCCCTTGTGGGCAGGGGCCGGGGGAGAGGTCTCCGTGTCTCCGTGTTGATAATTTATTTTTTATGTTCATGCACAAAACCATGCCGTGCAAAGTATAGCAGTTCGTAGGGGCGAAATGCTTTCGCCCGCAGGGCAGCCGGCGGGAAAACCGCACATCTCCATACCGGGTTACAGCAACAGGTGCTGCCATTTGATTCTGTTTATGAACCGATGTATCCATTCTACTAACTACTATCTACTAACTACTAACTACCGAGTTGTTTTTATTCCTTTCCGCCGCCTTTGCGAGCGCCTGTTCATACGCCGTGTCGTAGCGGGTGATGAAGTGTTTCCATTCGGTTTTGGAAGCCAGGTCGAAACAGGCCTTCCGGATGACCTTCCGTTCGGCATCCCCCTTCCGGCTCAGGGCCAGCAGTGCACCGGCAACGGCTTCCGCCACCTCGAAATAATTGTCGTCCGTGCGGCGGACCACGGCGACGCCGTCATCCATCGTCTCTCCGGCAACGACGCCCTTCGCCCACGCGCCGAATCCGGCCAGGCCGGTGGTCACCGTCGGGACGCCGAAAGCAATGCTTTCCTGCGGCGTGTATCCCCACGGCTCGTAGTAGGAGGGGAAAACGGTGGCATCCATCCCGACCAGCAGGTCGTAATAGGGGAGGTTGAAAATGCCGTCATTGCCGTCCATGTAACAGGGCACAAAGATGATTTTCAGCCTGTCGGACGGGCGGTTGGAAAAACCGGCGTGGAAGATAAATTTCATCACGGGGTCGTCCGTCATCCGGCGAAGCCAGTGGGTGAGAAAAGGCGTCTGCATCGGAACCGTCTGCGGATAATCCTGCTCCAGCGCCGCCTTCAAATCCGCCCGCGGCGCATATACCCAGGCGGGTACCAGGATGAACGCCAGCGTGTCGCGCGGCAGCTCGCCCGACAGGCGGAGGCGGTTCATGGCCTCGATAAACACGTCGATACCCTTGTTGCGGTACTCATAGCGTCCGCCGGTCGCAATCAGGAACGCTTCCGGGTCAACCGGCGCGCCCAGCAGCTTTTCCGCGACGCGGAGCAGGGTCTGCCGCGCCCTGCCGCGCCGGGCGTCATAGGCGTCGCCCGACGGTACCACGTCCGGGTCGAAGCCGTTCGGCGTGACCGTGTCCGGCGCCCTGTCCAGCAGCCGGGCACATTCCACGGCGGTGATGTCGCTGACCGTCGTAAAACAGTCGGCCCGGTGCGCCGCCTGCTTCTCCAGGGCATGTTTGGCTTCGACGTGCAGTTCCCGCGCCATCTGGTCGCCGTAATACCCTTCCATATATCCGTAGAGCGGTTTGCCGTTGCCGGCGATGGAACGCCCGACGGTCGTGGCATGGGTCGTGAAAACGGTGGCCACGGCGGGCAGGTGTTTCCGGAGATACAGTAACCCCATCCCCAGCGTCCATTCGTCAAAGTGGGCCACTACCCGCCGGTCTTCCAGACGGTGGAAGCGGTAAAAGCTCTGTACGGCCATCGCCGCGGCACAGGCGAACAGGCACGACTCGTCGTAGTCGCCGTATCCGGCGGATGAATCCACGCCAAAGGCTTCCCATATCTCGAAAAACAGCTCGTTCCGCCGGGAGAAAAAGGGTTTGAAATCAACCAGAATGACGGGCGGCCTTCCGCTGATGTTCCAGCGTCCCGTCCTGAGGCGCAGCAGCGTCTCCTGCGCCTTGACGTGCGCCGTCCATTCGGGGAACAGCGACGGGTCGGCGATGAAATCGGGGCCGGAGTGTCCGGAGTCGGGGCCGATGAAAATCACGCGGTCTCCATACTGCCGATGCAGCGTCCGCGCCTTGGAGGAGAGCACCGTGTAGATGCCTCCAATCTTGTTGCATACCTCCCAGCTGCTTTCGAAAAGAAAGTCGGGCGACGTCGTTTCTCCGGACTTACTCATGGTGTGCAGGATAACGGGCCAGGCGCTGCTCGGCCCAGGATTCGTACTTGGTGCCGGGACGTCCGTAATTGCAGAACGGATGGATACGGATGCCGCCGCGCGGCGTGAAGTAACCGGTCACTTCAATGTATTTGGGGTCCATCAGCCGTATCAGGTCTTTCATAATCAGGTTGACGCAGTCTTCATGGAAAGCGCCGTGATTGCGAAAACCGAACAGATACAGTTTCAGGCTTTTGCTTTCGACCATCCGGAGGTCGGGGATGTAGTCGATGTGTATGTCCGCAAAGTCCGGCTGCCCGGTAATGGGGCACAGACTTGTAAATTCGGGACAGAGAAAACGCACCCGGTAATCGTTCTCCGGGTGGCGGTTGGCAAATGTCTCCAGCACCTGCGGAGCATACGTTGCCTCATACTCCGCCCTGCGGCCCAGCGCCGTCAGTCCTTCTTCCGAACGTTTCATATCCTTATCATGTTTCATATTCAGGATTTTTCCTGCCGCAGGAGCAGATAGCTGTCCAGTCCTTCGCGGCGCAGTTTGCAGGCCGGACAGTGGCCGCAGCCCTCCGCCGGAATCCCGTTGTAGCAGGTCAGCGTCTGCGTGCGCACCTGTTCAAACACGCCCAGTTCGTCGGCCAGCTGCCACACTTCGGCCTTGTCGCGGTTCATCAGGGGCGTATGGATGACGAACTGCTCGTCCAGGGCGAGGTTCAGCGTCACGTTCAGCGAGCGGACAAACGTATCCCGGCAGTCGGGATAGCCGCTGAAGTCGGCTTCCGAAACGCCCGTGACCAGGTGAAAGATATTCCTGCTTCGCGCCAGAATCGCGGCGAAGACGAGAAAAACCAGGTTGCGTCCCGGCACGAACGTATTGGGATAGCCGCCGGCAGGCGTTTCCATATCCATGGCGATGGAGGTATCCGTAAGCGAATTGGGTGACAGACGGGCCAGCAGGGAGACGTCCATCAGATGGAAATGCACTCCCGCCCCGTCCGCAATCTTCCGTGCGACCTCGGCCTCGAGCACATGTTTCTGACCGTACGTAAAACAAAGGGTTTCGACCTTTGCAAACTGTCGTTTTGCCCAGAACAGGCAAGTTGTAGAGTCCTGTCCGCCGGAAAAGCAGACAAGCGCAGCATCAGGATGTTTCATTCTTTCTTGTTTTTAACGTGGTTCAACAAGTACACGGCGCAAAGATACGACAAAAATCCGAATAACCGG
>JAISEZ010000034.1 GCA_031263835.1 Tannerella sp. | reverse complement strand
ATCCTCGCGTTCTACATCAACGCCGGACTCGAACAGGGCGCGCGGCTGGAAGAAATGTCCGGCACGATACAGAACGACATCCTCAAGGAGTTTATGGTGCGCAACACCTACATCTATCCCCCGGAATTTTCGATGAAAATCATCGCCGACATCTTCGAATACACATCGCAGAAGATGCCCAAGTTCAACTCCATCTCCATCTCCGGCTATCACATGCAGGAAGCCGGCGCAACGGCCGACATCGAAATGGCCTACACCCTGTGCGACGGCATGGAATACCTCCGCGCGGGCATCAACGCCGGCATCGACGTCGACGCCTTCGCACCCCGCCTGTCGTTCTTCTGGGCCATCGGGATGAATCATTTCATGGAAATCGCCAAGATGCGCGCCGCGCGCATGTTATGGGCCAAAATCGTGAAGAGTTTCGGAGCAAAGAACCCCAAATCGCTCGCCCTGCGCACGCACTGCCAGACGTCCGGCTGGTCGCTCACCGAACAGGACCCGTTCAACAACGTCGGACGCACCTGCATCGAGGCCATGGCCGCCGCCCTCGGACACACGCAGTCGCTGCACACCAATGCCCTCGACGAAGCCATCGCCCTGCCGACCGACTTCTCCGCCCGCATCGCCCGCAACACGCAGATATACGTTCAGGAAGAGACGCAGATATGCCGCGGCATCGACCCCTGGGCCGGTTCGTACTATGTGGAGACGCTGACGAACGAGCTGGTGCACCGGGGCTGGGAGCTGATTCAGGAAATCGAAAGCATGGGCGGCATGGCCAAGGCCATCGAGACCGGTCTGCCGAAGATGCGCATCGAGGAGGCCGCCGCACGCACGCAGGCGCGCATCGACTCGGGCGCGCAGATTATCGTCGGCGTCAACCGCTACCGCCTTGAGAAGGAGGCGCCCATCGACATCCTCGAAATCGACAACACGGCCGTGCGCGAGGAGCAGATTACGCGCCTCGACGAACTGCGCGCGAAACGCGACGGGGAGGCCATCCGGCAGGTGCTGGCCGAAATCACCGAGTGCGCCCGCACCGGCGAGGGCAACCTGCTCGAACTGGCCGTAAAGGCTGCCGGCCTTCGCGCCACGCTGGGAGAAATCTCGGACGCCTGCGAAGCCGTCGCCGGACGTTACAAAGCAATCATCAGAACCATATCAGGAGTGTATTCATCGGAAACAGGAAGAGATGCAGACTTCGTCAAAGCCTGCGAACTGGCAGACAGATTTGCCAAAAAGGAAGGGCGCCAGCCGCGTATCATGATAGCCAAAATGGGGCAGGACGGACACGACCGCGGCGCCAAAGTAGTAGCAACGGGCTATGCCGACTGCGGCTTCGACGTCGACATGGGGCCGCTGTTCCAGACCCCGGCCGAAGCCGCGCGCCAGGCGGTGGAGAACGACGTACACGTGCTGGGCGTCTCGTCGCTCGCCGCCGGACACAAGACGCTTGTGCCCCAGGTCATCGAAGAACTCGCAAAGCAGGGACGTCCCGACATCCTCGTGATTGCCGGCGGCGTCATCCCGGCGCAGGACTACGACTTTCTGTACCGTGCCGGCGTTGCCGCCATCTTCGGCCCCGGCACCTCGGTCAGCAAAGCCGCCGTCCAGATACTCACCATCCTGCTGGGCGAATAAATCCTTTATAGGGGACAGTAGGGACGCTGGGGACGGCAGGGACGGACGTAACGAAAGACGCCATACGCGTAAACAGACCCGGTTACGGGAAACTCAACAAAGAAGGTTGTCCTTTTGGGACAACCTTCTTTTTCAATATTCTATAATTCTCCATTCGAAAACTACCAGCCGAAGGGCTGTTTCAGATTCGGATTCAGAACGATTTGCCGTTGAGGTATCGGACGATAATAGAATTTCGGCTCCTCGAACACGCGACCAAGCAGTCTGTCGGCGGTCATCATGATATGTCCCGAAGTGCCGTTTTCAAGATAAATCTCGTTGTCGTTCCCGCTTGCATCCTTCAGGTAGTACAACTGGAGATTCTCGCGGATTTCCTCCGGAATCGAACTGATCGGGCCGGTCTCGCCGGGGCTTTGCAGGATAGCGACATCTTCGATGCCGTCTCCGGTGACGTCATACGCGCCCAAAGCAGGGATGTAAATACCCTGCTGCAGCGTACCGAACAGTTTGCCGGCATACCAGCGATTCAGGTCGCGCAGGCGATGGCCTTCACATGCCAGCTCTATCCGCCGTTCGCGGCGGATTTCAAGAATCACGCCTCTGTTTGCACCGCTCACGTTCGGATACTGTCCGGCCAGCACGGGGTCGACCGCGCCGTTCGCCGTTTCCAGCGACATCGGCGGTATCCCTACCCGGTTCCGCAACCGGTTGACGGTCATGTCCAGGTCGGTTTGCGTGATGGAACCCAGTTCCGCTTTGGCTTCCGCAAGGATAAGCAGGATTTCCGCATACCGGTAGATCAGGATGGCCTCCCAGGCCGCGTCCGAACTTGCCCGCCAGTCCGGGTTGCGTGCGTAAAACTTGATCTGGGCATATCCGCCCACAATGGGCCTGGGATAATACGGGAACGGGTCGGCATAGCCGGGATAGGCTACGGTTTCCGCCATCCGGGGATCCCTGCCGGTAAAGATTTCCGCAAACGTTTTGGTGGCATATCCGGCCGTAGCGGTGAACGGAGTTCCGTCTTTCATCAGATAGGATTCAATGAAACTGCGGCTCATGCCAAAGTC
Organism: Tannerella sp.; assembly: GCA_031263835.1. Classification (GTDB taxonomy): domain Bacteria; phylum Bacteroidota; class Bacteroidia; order Bacteroidales; family Tannerellaceae; genus Tannerella. The sequence continues at coordinate 4,425 of JAISEZ010000034.1, read as the reverse complement.
CAGTCCCCTGACACGGCCAACGCCGACCTGCCGGTTGAAGGTTTTGTTATAGTCATACCACTGGATGATTTCCCTGTTGCCGGACAGATCCTGAGACTGAAACAGGGCGCGGTACGCTTCCGAAGCAAGGATGCCGTTCTCCAGTTCCTGAACGCCGCTTCCCGTAATTTCAAACTGGCCGCTGTTGATGATTTCCTCGCAGGCGGATACCGCCCTTTGCAGGAAACGGTCGGCCGTCGAAGCCAGATTCAGCTCCGGATGATATTTCCGCCAGGTGCCTTCCTGAAGGGAGAAGCGCGCCAGCAAAGCCAGGGCTGCGTATTTGTGTATACGGGTCTTGTTACCCATCTCGGCGCTGATGTTGGCAACCGCATATTCAAGGTCGGCCATGATGGAATCAACAACCAGTGCACGGGGATCGGCCGGCTTGTACAGGTCGGGGTCGTCCGTTTCCATGGGTTTGCTGCTCCAGGGAACGTCCGAATAGGCGGCCACCTGATTCATGTATAAATACGCTCTCATATACCGGGCAATACCGATATAATTCCGTATCTCTTCGCTCGAGCCGGAGACATTTCCCGAATTGTACAGCATGAAATTCACGCTGCGCAGGCTGCCCCAGTTGCCCCAGCCGGAGGCTGTTTCTTCCGAGAGAGTACCCCGGATCATCGTCCACGTCTGACTGCTCATGCCGTATAGCGTCACGTTGTCGGACTCAAAGTCGTCGTAACTTCCGCCGGGCCATAAAGCGCCATCGCTGTACAGGCCGTTGACATACGTTTTCAAATCGTCCGGCGTTTTGAAGAAGCCGCTGCCGGTAATGTTCGTTTTCGGCACTCTATCCAGAAAATCATCGTTGCATGATGCAAGTCCGCACGTCAAGCCGATGACAGCTATCAAATAAATTATCTTTTTCATATATATACTGTTTTTTATGCGTTAAAAATTCAACTGAAGCCCCAGGGAAAATACTCTTTGAAACGGATATTGCGAACTCCGGCTGGCGCCCGTCATCATTTCGGGGTCTAACTCCTTTATATCAATGCGATTCAGAGTCCAAAGGTTTTCCGCACTGAGATAGACTCTCAGGTGACTGATCTTCCACCTGTTCGAGATCGTTGCGGGGAGCGTATATCCCGCCGTCAGGTTTTTCAGCCGGAGATAGGAAGCGTCCTGCAGGTATTTGGTCTGCGGCGCGCCCAGTTCGGTCCCGTTTGAGCCGGTTTCTTCGGCGATGTACTGCTTGACCCTGGGGAAATAGGCATTCCTGTTTTCCGTAGTCCAGGCATCCAGATTCTTGACGAGAGGCGTGTGCCACGGCGACTGGGTAGTCCCCCAGAAGTCGCGGTTATCCGGATACCAGTCCCTTTTCCCTACGCCCTGAAAGAAAAGGCGCAGGTCGAAGCCTTTCCATGTCCCGTCCACCGTGATGGAATAGGGCAGCCGGGCGCGGTCGTTGCCGATGATTTTCCGGTCGCCGGGATCGTCCACGGTACCCGAACCGAAACTGATTTCGTTGTCTTCGTTCAGGTCTTTGAACTTCAAGTCTCCAACATAAAACTTGTACTGGTTGTCGTCCGATCCGACCTTTGTCTGATCCGGCCAGTTCGCCAGCTCTTCCTCCGACTGGAAATAGCCTTCGGTGACCAGTCCCCAGATTGAGCCGAGTTCCTGTCCTTCATAGTAGTCGGAAAGGACTTTGTTCGGATTGTCGTATCTGGTGATCCATGTCCGGCTGTCGGACAGCATGAAACTCAGCGAAAACGAAAGCGGTGAGCCGGCTACGTTTACCTGATCGCGATAGCTCGCCATCAGTTCCCATCCTTTTGTTTTCAGGTCGGCTGCGTTGCTTCTGGGTTCGCCTGCCCCGTAGAAAGCCGGCAGGGACTTGCTTTTGGTAAGCATGTCCTCGGTATAGCGGGTATAGAGGTCAAACGACAGATCCAGCTTGTTTTTGAACAGTCCCAGGTCGAGGCCGCCGTTGATGGTGCGTACCCGCTCCCACGTCAGGTCGCCGGCAACCGTTCCGGGCTGGAACACCGCCATGGGCTGCGTCCCGTCAATGACCGTGCCGATCGTTCCCGAACCCATCGCCGCAAGGTAGGGATAATAGATTTCCCTGTCGCCGCTTTTCACCACCTGATTGCCCAGTACGCCATAGGAGCCCCGCAGTTTCAGGTTGCTTATCTTCAACGCATCATTGACTCCGGAGAAGAATTTTTCCTGCGACAGCACCCACGCTACCGAACCGGACGGGAACATCCCCCAGCGCTTGTTTGCAGGGAAACGGGAGGTGCCGTCGTTACGCCCGTCAAATTCCAGGATATACCGGTTGTCATAAATATAGTTCAGCCGGTAGAAGATGCCTCTCAGGGCCAGTTCTTCGATGTTCTGGTAGGCGTTAACGGTTCCGGTAGCCAGCTGCAAGGTCGGCAGGCCGCTGCTGATGAGTTGCTGCCTCTGCACCGAATGATCGGAAATGTACAGGTATTCCTGGTTGAATCCGGCCAGCGCCTGAACGTAGTGTTTGCCGGCGAAGGTTTTATGAAAATCCGTGTATACGTTGAACACCGTATAGTTGTTGATGTTGGAAGTGACGGCGGCAAACGTATTGTTGCCGGTATTCCACCTTGACATAAGCGCCTCCTCGGGGCCTCTGCGGTAATAGGACGGATAGGAGTGGGAATCTGTATCCTTGTGGCTTCGCCTGAAGTTGACGTCGCCTTTGATGCTCCACACGTCCTTCAGGATGTCAATGGTGGTGTTCAGCGATATCTGTGTTTCATCCACCTGCTTGTCCGTCCGTCCGCCTTCCGTCATCAGACCCACCACGTCCGCGCCGCCATCCGTCCACGTTCCGTCCGGGTTCCGCAACGGATAGCAGACGTCCTCGGTTTGCACTTTTCCAAAGAGATTATAGTCCAGTGTGGTTGGATAGTCGTAGCCGGTATGGACAAACGAAATATGGGATCCCACTTTCCACCAGTTAGTCAGGTCATAGGTGCCGTTGCCCCTGAACGTATAACGGTTGAATACATCGTTTGCCAGCTTGTGCACGCCCTCCTGCCGGTAATATCCGCCACTCATGGCATAGGTCAGCCGGTCCCTTTTCTGGGCAATGCGCACATTGGCGGTATAGGACGGCGTGTTTTGCTTATAGACCGTTTCATACCAGTTGGTCATGGCGTAGTAGTCCCACAGGTTGGGATTGGTCGGATTCGGGATGACATCGGACAAAGACGGATTGGCCGAGCGTTGCCGGGCATATTCCCGCTGCGTATCGGAATAAATGGTACGCAACGGATAGCCTGCCGCGGTCGTCATATCCATAAACTGCGAGATATCCGTAATAAGATTCGGCAGATTAAACAGGTTGTGAATACCGTAGTTGACGTCGACATCCACTTCCAGCTTGTCGCTTTTGGCCGTCTTCGTAGTGATCAGCAGCACGCCGAAGGCGGCGCGTGCGCCATAGATAGCCGAAGCGGCCGCATCCTTGAGCACCGTGGCGCTTTCAATATCGGCGGGGTTGATGCGCGACAGCTCGTCGGCCGAGACCGGCACATTGTCCACCAGAATAAAGGCGCTTCCGCCGTTGATGGACGTATATCCGCGGATATTGATGTCCGGCGCGGAAGTGGCCTGACCGCTCGACATCTGGATGTTCAGGCCGGGCGCCAGTCCCTGCAGGGCCATGTTGGCATTCGTCACGGGACGGTTGTCCAGCGTCTTGGACGATACGGTTGACACCGCGCCCGACAGGTTCACCTTCTTCTGTGTACCGTAGCCGACCACGACCACTTCCTCCAGCACCTCACTGTCTTCCAGAAGCTCGATGTCCAAACGGGTCTGATTCCCCACGGCAATCTCCTTCGAAACATATCCGATGAACGAAATTACCAGCGTCGCGCCCGGCGAGACGTTCAGGCTGAAACGCCCTTCCACATCCGTTACCGTTCCGTTCGACCTCGTGGCCTTCTCCACAATATTCGCTCCGACCACCGGCTCGCCTGCCGCGTCGACCACCGTACCGGTGATGCGAATTTTGCTCTGTTCCGGTTCGTCCGTTTCCGGCGGAAAACCGTCGCGGGCGAACACCATGCCCGTCCCCACCATCAGGAGGAATACGGACAGCGTCATCATTCTTTTCAATTTTTCAAATCCGGCTCTTTTCATGCCGTTGATTAAGTTCCTTGTCATACATCTAAAAATTTAATTGTAAATAATATAATTAGTTTTGAAATGGTACTTTTAATGTCTATCCGGCCGGAAAGCAAGTACCGGTTATTTCCCGACCGCCTTTTCGTTGTTTTCAAATCCTTCCGTTTATTCCTTAATCATTCTGTTACAAAGTGATACGTCTGTTTTTTGCTTCCCGGTTAACGGGCCGGACGTCTCCCTTCATGCCGGCTTACCGGCCGGCAT
>JAISEZ010000017.1 GCA_031263835.1 Tannerella sp. | reverse complement strand
TTCTGGGCGCTCAAAGGCTGTGGAGCCAGAAGCGCCATACTCAACCATATCGCCGCAAGCAGGGCATAGCCGGCTCCGGCGAGTTTCATTTTCACCGCTTTGGAATTAAAACAGTGATTTCGTCTGGTAAAATCATTTTTCATACTCATCTTTTTGTATTATAAATTATTGTATTCTCTAAAATTTTCCTGTGTTGCGGCGGCTCCGTTTCCGGCCCGCCTGTTCGGGCTGCTTCGGTCACATGCTGTTCGTTGCACATGTGCAGACAGTCAGTTCCTGTTATGATATATGCCGATTCCATATCTTATGTATAGTGTGAATGAACTGCATTTTATTCAATGTGGGAATGTGAGAATGAGACAGTATGCCAGTGAGCCAGTTCATTTTCACACTGGCCTGCCGACTCATTCTCATATTTTCTCTGTGCTGATAATTTATCCTTTACGTCCGTGCGGGACGTTTGCGGGGATCCTGCAGGGCTTTTGCAGGGATGCGAAACGTTTGCGGAAATTCCGCAGGGCGTTTGCAGGGGTGCGGGATACCTGGAATCCCGCAGTTTTTTTTCAGATGTGCGAGCGGCCTGCGAAAGGCATACCGCTATAACTGACTGATTTTCAGAAAAATGGGGGGGGGGGGAATTGACTGAAAATGAATATCTTGATGCGCGAATTTCATGCGAAAGGCAATATGCCGCACACCGAAACAGGAGGTCATATCATTCCATATAACTTCTCCCGCCGGATAGCTGCTACCCGCCGTATATCGTGTTGCTGTCTTCCGGTCATCCGGTTTTGCCTCCCGCAGGGCGACCTTCACACCCTGCTCCCAGGCAAACAGCGTAACACTCCTTCTCGCTGAAAACCACCAGTTAAGGCCCATATTTTTTTTAGAAGTTAGAATAAAGCAGTCTTTATTCCGGTTTATTCCGTTATCTTAACAGGGGCCAAAGATATTTATTCTTTCAGTACTGACAAAAAATAGGCGCTATTTATGAGTGGATTTAATGATATATAACGAATCAGGGACGGATATGTCAATAAAATGGTGTTTCATTAACATATTCAAGGCCCGAATCCCGTCTTTATGAGTGATGAGTGTTTCGGATGCATCGCTAAAGTTGCTGTTACCGCCAACCGTCCCTGCGACGAAGGAAGCAATCCGGACAGACAGGCCTGTTCGCCGGATGGCGGCAGTCCCCATAGAAAAACACAGCCATATCAAAGTAACAGTCGTGAGCAAAGGGTGCAAATCAAAATGTCGCATCACGCCGCAGGCGTAGCCTGTGAATAACGCCGGAATTTATCCCGGTGGGCGGGAAAATGTATCTTATTCCCTTAACTCCGGAGGAATTTCCAGACAATGCCTAAGGGTGTCTCTATTGATTTTTTATGATCATGCACAAAACCATGCTGCGTGAAGTATATAAAACAACGGTTTTTCGCTGCGCCTCAAAAAAGATTGAACCCGCTCTTTGATTTTCCGAATCTTTATCTCTACATTTGTTGAAAAATAGCGATTTTGATGAAGGGTATCTTATTCAAACGGAAGCCGTATTCAATCGGACTGGCATTAAGCGGCGGGGGAGCAAAGGGCTTTGCCCATATCGGCGTGTTCAGGGCGCTGGAAGAATTCGGCATCCGGCCGGACATTATCTCCGGCACCAGCGCCGGCGCGCTGATGGGGTCGCTGTTTGCCGACGGCTATTCGGCCGGGGAAATCAGGCAGCTTTTCAGTGGCCGGGAATTTACCGAATTTGCCCAAATCCAGCTGCCCAAATCGGGGGTATTCGACAGTAGCCGGTTCAGCCTTTTTCTGGAACAGCGCCTGCGCGCCCGGCGGTTTGAGGAACTGCAAATCCCGCTGATTGTGGTGGCGACGGATTTGGATAATGGAAAAAGCCGTGCGTTCACGTCCGGCCCGGTTGCCGAAGCCGTGCGGGCCTCGTGCAGCATACCGGTGCTGTTCAGTCCGGTACTTATTGACGGGGTGCATTACGTGGACGGCGGACTGTTCCACAATTTTCCCGTGTCCTTCCTGCGTTCGCAGTGCGAATACGTAATCGGCGTCAACGTCAGTCCCTGCGTGCCCCGGGAATACAGCCAGAACCTGTACAGCATTGCGGAACGTTCGTTCCATTACCTCTTCCGGGCGAATACGGAACCGGACCGCAGGAACTGCGATGTCCTGATTGAAACCGAAGCTTTCGGTCAGTACAGGATGTTCGACCTGAAAAACGTCGACCGGATTGCCCGGGTCGGTTACGGGGCAGCCCTCGAAGGCCTGGAACGCTTCCTGGCCGGCAGGAAGAAAAAGACGCCTGCCGGGCCTTTCCTGCAGAAGTTCCCGAAGCTGAAAAGGCTTCAGATACATCCATCCCCAAATGCATCCACCGGTGAATAGCGAGCGGAAAATCATTATTTACCAGACGCTTCCCCGCCTGTTCGGCAACCGGAACCCTGCGTGCAGGAAAAACGGCTCGCTGGCGGAAAACGGCTCGGGCAAGTTTGCGGACTTTACGCCCCGCGTACTCGACGAAATCCGGCAACTGGGCGTGACGCATATCTGGTACACCGGCATTATCGAACATGCCACGCGAACCGCCTATACGGCTTACGGCATGGCCCGCGACCACGCTGCGGCCGTGAAAGGCGTCGCCGGCTCGCCGTATGCAGTCAGGGACTATTACGACGTCGACCCCGACCTGGCCGAAGACGTCCCCCGCCGCATGGCGGAATTTGAAGAACTGGTGGAACGGACGCACCGCGCCGGCCTGAAGGTCATCATCGACTTTGTGCCCAACCACGTCGCCCGCCGCTATCACTCCGACGCCCGGCCGGTCACCGTCAGCAGTCTTGGACAGCATGACAATACGTTCAGGAGTTTTGACCCGGACAATAATTTCTATTACCTGCCCGGTCAGGCGCTGACGCTGCATTTCGACGCGGGGGAAGAAGATTTCGAATACAGCGAATTTCCGGCCAGGGCAACCGGGAACAACTGTTTCAGCCTGCATCCGTCCAAAGACGACTGGTACGACACGGTCAAGCTGAACTACGGAGTGGACTGTGCCGGCGACGGCAGCTGCCATTTCGACCCCGTTCCCGATACGTGGACAAAGATGCTGGACATCCTGCTTTTCTGGGCGGGCAAGGGCGTCGACGGCTTTCGCTGCGACATGGTCGAGATGGTTCCCGTCGAGTTCTGGCGCCGGGTCATTCCCGAAGTCAGGGCGACGCGCGACGTCTGCTTCATCGCCGAAATCTACCGTCCCGAACGGTATCGCGACTACCTTCGCGGACATTTTGACTTTCTGTATGACAAGGCCGGCCTCTACGATACCCTGCGCGACGTGATTTGCGGAAAGGCCGGCGCAGCGGCCATCACACGCTGCTGGCAAAGCGTGGAGGATATCCGCGACCACATGCTCTGTTTCCTTGAGAATCATGACGAGCAGCGCATCGCCTCCGATTTCTTTGCCGGCTCGGCCGAAGCCGGATTCCCCGGCATGATTGTCGCCGCCACGCTCCACGTGAATCCGCTCATGATATACTTCGGTCAGGAGCTGGGCGAACGGGGCATGGACGAAGAGGGCTACAGCGGGCGCGACGGACGGACGACCATCTTCGACTACTGGAGCCTCGAGAGTATCCGGAACTGGATGAACGGCGGGCAGTTCGACGGGGCATTGCTGACCGGAGCGCAGAAAACGCTGCGCCGGGCCTATGTCCGGCTGCTGAATGCCGTCTGCCGCGAACCGGCCATTGTGAAGGGGGAGTTCTTTGACCTGATGTACGTCAACCGGGACAGTCCGTATTTCAATGACCGCCGCCAGTACGCCTTTCTGCGCAAATACGGACAGGAGGCGATACTGACTGTTGTCAATTTTGACCCTGCGGAACAGACGGTGCGCGTCGTCATTCCGCCGGAGGCATTCCGTCTGCTGCATATTCCCGACAATCAGCCGGCCACAAGAACCGACCTGTTTACCGGCGAACAGAGCCTCGGTACGCTGACCGAAGCCTGCCCGTATGAGATGACCGTACCGGGCTATTCGGGGAAACTGTTGAAATTCAGGTACGGAGACAGGACTGAGAATCAGTAGTTAGTAGGGGCGAAATGCTTTCGCCCGCAGGGCAGCCGGCGGGAAAGCCGCATATCTCCATACAGGGACACGGTATCAGGCGCCGCATCTGCCGGGGCCTGTTGATTTTGTATATAAACTAATGTATTCATTCTACTATCTACTAACTACTATCTACTAACTACCGATTTATATTATCCGTTTATCTCCAGAAACTTTTTCAGCGTGGCCAGCGCCCGGCCGCGGGCCAGCGATTCGGAGGCTTCGGCGATGCAGGCGTCGATTTTCTTCTCCGGACAGATTACCTGAATGGCAAAGGCGGCGTTGGCGACGACGCAGAGGCGCTGTGCTTCGGTGGCCGTGTTGTGCAGGACGGCGTCGAAGATGCGGGCGGCGTCGGCCGGAGTGTCGCCGCCGGACAGTCCGGCTTCGGACAGGCGCGGGAAACCGAGCATCTCCGGCGTGTAGAGTTTCTCGCGGTCGGGCAGGATGACCTTGAAATCGCCCGTGAGCGAAATCTCGTCATAGCCGTCCAGACTGTGTACCACGCCGAACCGGACGCCGCTCTCCTGGTAGGCATACGTGTAGAGGCGCGCCAGGGGCAGGTTGTAGACGCCCAGCAGCTGGTAGCGCGGGCGGGCGGGATTGACCAGCGGGCCGAGGATGTTGAAGAAGCTGCGTACCGCGAGGTTCCTGCGCACGGGCGCGACGGCCTTCAGCGCCGGGTTGAACAGCGGGGCGTGCAGGTAGGCGATGCGGCAGGCGTCCATCGAGGCGCGCAGCCGGTCGATGTCGGTGGTGAACTTCACGCCGTGCTGCTCCATGACGTTGCTCGCGCCGCTGACCGAGGTGGCGCCGTAGTTGCCGTGCTTGACCACGTGGTAGCCGGCGCCGGCCAGCACGAAGCAGGCGGACGTGCTGATGTTGAACGTATTCTTGCCGTCGCCGCCCGTCCCCACGATGTCGATAAAGGGCCAGGCGGACAGGTCGACCGGCAGGCTCATCTCCAGCAGCGCTTCGCGGAAGCCCGTCAGTTCCTCGACGGCGATGTTGCGCATCAGGAAGACCGTAATCAGGCTGGCTATCTGCGCTTCACTGTACGTACCGGACGCGATGCGCTCCAGCAACATGCGTGCTTCGCTGCGGTCCAGGTACTG
>JAISEZ010000296.1 GCA_031263835.1 Tannerella sp. | reverse complement strand
GCAGTAGCGACTGAGGGCTGAAAGCCCGGTATAACCCGGCCCAACGGCAACGCCTTGGGTATGATGACGCACGCCCCGCCCTGCGCCCCGAAGGGGCAGCATACCCGTTTTATAACCCCGTTTCATTCCAATGGATGGCGCCGAAAGGTATGCTGCCCCCCTTCAGGGCGCAGGACGGTTTCGGGTATCCTTAATCCCAGGGCGTTGCCACTGGGCTGGGATATGGCGGGCTTTCAGCCCTCAGTCGTTACTGCCGATTCGCATTAACCACTAACCATTAACCACTAATCATACCTCAGGGCGTTGCCATTGGGCCGGGTTATATCGGGCTTTCAGCCCTTAAGTTGACGACATTGACCTTCACCCCCCTGCTTTCGCCAGCCCTTTCCAATCGCTGCGCTTCACAGGGCAAACGCACGAAATTATCATCATTCCGCTTGCCTGAAAGGCAGGATTTTCATAACTTCCCTGCGAACGAAAACGTCATGTTGAACAGCTAAAACGGGTGATTTAATTTTCGTGCGTTTGCCCTGCTGCGCTTCATTGGAGGTTATTCATATTCAACCCTGCGGGTTGCTGGATGCAACCATTTGAATTGCTCCCATCAAAAGAACATAATCGGAGATGCAAAAAAAATCCCGCTTTTTTATGCGCGGTTGATAAAAAAGCATTACATTTGCCGCCGGAATTAAACAAGAAGAAAACGATGAGACAGTTCTTTTTTACATACTTCTATTTTTACTTTTACTTTAGCAAGGTGAAGGCAGGAATTTGTATGTAAGAAATTGACCGGAAACAGTCGAACAGTCAACAGAAAAATAGAAATCCTGCCGAAACCAACGGCGGGATTTTTTTTTGCATGAGCAAGTATATAATGAAATAATAGATGACAGGATGAAAAAGAAAGTAGCGATTCAGGGGATTGTCGGTTCGTATCACGATATGGCGGCCCACCGGTATTTCGAAGGAGAAGAAATTGAGATAGCGCCCTGCAACACGTTTCGGGAGGTGGTGCGGTGCGTGCGCAACGATTCGTCCGTGGTCGGGATGATGGCCATCGAGAATACGATTGCGGGCAGCCTGCTGCAGAATCACGAGCTGATACGCGAAAGCGGGTGCGCCATTGCGGGCGAGTACAAGCTGCGTATTTCGCATACGCTTTCCGCCCTGCCGGGTACGGTGTTGCAGGAGGTGGAAGAGATTGATTCGCACCCGATTGCCCTGATGCAGTGCGGGGACTATCTGGACACGCTGCCGCACGTGCGGCTGGTGGAAATGGAGGACACGGCGGTGAGCGCCCGCCGGATTGCCGAAAACCGGATGAAGGGTCATGCGGCGATTTGCAGCCGTCAGGCGGCCGAAATCTACGGTCTGGAGACGCTGGCCGAAGGAATCGAGACCAACAGGCGCAACTATACCCGTTTCCTGGTCATTGCCGACCGCTGGAAGGCGGAGGAACTGCTGGAAGGGGTGCAGAAAAACAAGGCGTCGCTCGTCTTCGCCCTGCCTCACACGTCCGGGAGTCTTTCCAAGATACTGACCATCCTGTCGTTCTACGACATGAACCTGACCAAGATACAGTCGCTCCCGATTATCGGACGCGAATGGGAATACCTGTTTTACATCAACCTGACGTATGCCGACTACCTGCGTTACAGGCAGGCGCTGGATGCGATTCTTCCGCTGACAAAGGACTTGAGAATTTTAGGAGAATATGCAGAAGGAAAACAGAGCGTGTGACGTCCGGCCGGCCGAACGGCTGGCGACGGTGAGCGAATACTATTTCTCGAAAAAGCTCCGGGAAGTAGCGGACATGAACGCTGCCGGGAAAAACGTAATCAGTCTGGGCGTGGGCAGTCCCGACCTGCCGCCTTCGCGGGAGGCGGTCGAGGTCTTTTGCCGGGAGGCGAAGAAAGACGGCGTACACGGCTACCAGCCCTATACGGGTATGCCGGCGCTGCGCGAGGGTTTTGCCGCGTGGTACCGCACATGGTACGGCGTGACGCTGAATCCGGAAACGGAGATACAGCCGCTGATTGGCTCCAAGGAAGGGATACTGCACATTTCGCTGGCGTTCCTCAATCCGGGCGACGGCGTGCTGCTTCCCGACCCGGGCTATCCGACCTACCGTTCCGTCAGCGCGCTGACGGGCGCCCGTCCGCTGTGCTATACGCTGACGGAGGCGAACGGCTGGCTGCCGGACTTTGAGGCGCTGGAACGGATGGACCTGCGCGGCGTCAAGCTGATGTGGACGAATTATCCCCACATGCCGACCGGCGCTCCCGCGAGCATGGCGCTGTTTGAACGGCTGGTGGACTTCGGGCGTCGCCACGGCATCGTGATTTGCCACGACAACCCGTACAGTTTCATCCTGAACGACCGCCCGCTGAGCATACTGGGCGTGCCGGGCGCACGGGAGATTTGCATCGAACTCAATTCCATGAGCAAGGCGCACAACATGCCCGGCTGGCGGATGGCGATGCTGGCCTCGAACGGGCGTTTCGTGCAGTGGGTCTTGAAAGTGAAGAGCAATGTGGATTCGGGACAGTTTGCCCCGATGCAGTCGGCGGCAGTCGAGGCCCTGAAGGCGCCCCGGGAGTGGTATGAGGGGATGAACAGGACGTATCGCAGCCGTCGCGAACTGGCCGGGCAAATCATGCAGGCGATGGGCTGCAGCTACGACGAAAAGCAGGTCGGGATGTTCCTGTGGGGCAGGATTCCCGACACGGAGGCAAGCGGCGAAAGCCTGGCCGACCGGATACTGTATGAAGCGAACGTCTTTGTCACGCCCGGATTCGTCTTCGGCGAAGCCGGCGACCGCTACGTCCGCCTCTCGCTCTGCTGCCCCAGCGAAACACTGGCGGAAGCGCTGAACCGAATCCGGATAATGATGAATTATAAATGATGAATTATGAATTATCTTGCGTGCGGTATGGATATAAAGAATAAATTATCAACACGGAGACACAGAGGACTCAGAGAAATGCACGGCGGAACGCCGTATTTCCTCCGTGCTCTTTGTGTAAGGAAAGAGGTTGCACTGAGGACACAGAGAAGGAACTTCGTTCCGCAGAACAACGAATCTCCGTGTTCTCCGTGTCTCCGTGTTTCAAAATAGAATAATGTCGGATGAGATATGAATATAAAAAGAGAGAATGAGCCAGTTCATTTTCACATTGGCTCATTCTCTCATTGGCTCATTTTATAATATATATATGTATGGAAGAATTTAAATTGGAATCGATTTTATTGCCGGGAGTAAGCGGCGACCGTCCGGTGGTCATTGCCGGGCCGTGCAGTGCGGAGACGGAGGAGCAGGTGCTGAAGACGGCGCTGAGCCTGTCCGCAAAAGGAATCCGGATTTTTCGCGCGGGGATATGGAAGCCGCGCACCAAACCGGGCGGTTTTGAGGGCGTCGGCTCCATCGGACTGGCCTGGCTGAAGCTGGTGAAGGAAAAGACGGGCATGTATGTGGCGACGGAAGTGGCCACGCGCGACCACGTGTTCGAAGCCCTGAAAGCCGGCGTCGACATGCTGTGGATTGGGGCGCGCTCTTCGGCCAACCCGTTTGTGATGCAGGAACTGGCCGATGCGCTGAAGGGTACCGACCTGCCGGTGCTGGTCAAGAATCCGGTCAACCCCGACCTGGAGTTGTGGGTGGGCGCCCTTCAGCGGCTCCACGGCGCCGGCATCCGGCGGCTGGGCGTCATCCACCGCGGATTCAGTTCGTATGACCGGAAGATATACCGGAACCTGCCCCTGTGGCACATCCCGATTGAGCTGCACCGGCGCTATCCCGAGCTGCCCATCTTCTGTGACCCGAGCCATATCGGCGGCAAGCGCGAACTGATTGCGCCCCTGTGTCAGCAGGCGATGGAACTGAGCTTCAACGGCCTGATTGTCGAGTCGCACTGCAATCCCGACGCCGCCTGGAGCGACGCCGCCCAGCAGATTACGCCCGACGTGCTGGATTATGTGCTGAACCTGCTGGTGATTCGCGATTCCACGCAGACGACCGAAAACCTCTCCGAACTGCGTCGCCAGATTGACGGCATCGACGAGAGCCTGCTGGAGATGCTGGCCAAGCGAATGCGCATTTCGCGCGAAATCGGCATCTACAAGAAGGAGCACAACATGCCGATTCTGCAGACGCCCCGCTACGGCGAGATTCTGGAGAACCGCGCAAAGGCGGCAGTGGCCATGGACCTGAATCCCGAATTTATCGAGAAGATTATGAAGGAGATTCACGAGGAATCCGTACGGCAGCAAATGAACATCATGACCGTTTAACTGTCCGGAAGATGAAAATACTGATACTGGGCGCCGGGAAGATGGGGTCGTTCTTTTCCGACCTGCTGAGTTTCGACCACGAGGTGGCCGTACTGGAAAAGGCCCCCCGTCGCCTGCGCTTTATATACAATGCCGTCCGGATGCAGTCGCCCGAGGAAATCCGCGAGTTTGACCCCGATATGGTCATCAACTGCGTGACGCTGAACCATACGATAGAGGCGTTCCGGGAAGTCGTGCCCTTCCTCAAGCCCGCGTGCATCATTTCCGACGTGGCGTCGGTGAAGACGAACCTGCAGACGTTTTACAGGACCTGCTCCTTTCCGTACGTGTCCACGCACCCGATGTTCGGCCCGACCTTTGCCAATCTGGGCAACCTGGAGAACGAGAATACGATTGTCATCACCGAGGGCGACTATCTGGGGAGAATCTTTTTTAAAGACCTGTACGACCGCCTGAAGCTGAATGTCTTTGAGTACACGTTCGAGGAACACGACCGGGTGGTAGCCTATTCGCTGGGTATCCCGTTCGCCTCGACGCTGGTTTTCGTTGCCACGATGGTGCACCAGGATGCGCCGGGGACGACCTTCAAGCGTCACATGCGGATTGCCCGCGGGCTGATGTCCGAAGACGACTACCTGCTGACGGAAAT
>JAISEZ010000223.1 GCA_031263835.1 Tannerella sp. | reverse complement strand
GGAGAGGTGTCGAGTCAGTAAACGGTATGCCCGTGCATTTCCCCGGGCAGCACAGCTGTAAAAACAGGCTCATTTTCACGGCGGTTTTCCGCTGCAGTTCCACAAAGCGGTTATAGCTGACCGTCCGGGGAAAATCTTTTCTGCAATGCACCTGAATATACTGTGTATAAAAGGCTTTCAAACTGCGAAACTGTTTCGGATGAAACAGGATAGGAATGGTCATAACTTCGGCGTCCGACATGACAAACCTGCGATTTCTGTGGCGTTTGCCGTTATCTTCTGCCGGGAGGTGTCCCGCTGTTACTTCATCGAATTTCCTGCTGAATCCGTCTGCCGCGTAATAAATTTCAACTGTATTTGTATCCATAAGAGATAAGATAATATTGTTCGTATCAATTTGATTATTAAGCCATAAAGGTGCGAATATCTTATCTCTTTTCCAACTGTTTTCCGACTTTTCTTAGGTCGAACTGACGTTATTTAAAAAACAGTCCGTTGCAGGAATATTACGGAGGCTGTTTCGATATGACACAACCCCAATGCAACGACCGGATACATTTACTCTCCGGTATTTTAGTTAAGGCACTCAGGCGCACTGGCGACCTGCCCGGCCGCAACTCTGCCCGAATGCGGTATGTGCTTCAACGCTGTCCGGATGTGTTGCCTGACGGCACAGAGCGTCCGATACAGCGTCCACAGGCGGAAAACAGGCAAAAATCCTGTTACAGCGGTTGTAAAAATGCCGGCAAAGAAACCGAAGGGCAGGGAACCGACTAAAGAACAGAAACAGGAAAACCGTGAAATATCATCGTTTCGTATTCTTGTGGAACACGCCACTGGCGGTGTTAAACGCTGTCGTATTGTCAAAGAGCGTTTCAGATGTACTAAATTTGGTTTCGATGATACCGTTATGCTTATCGCTTGCGGACTGCATAACTTTCGTATATCTTTGAAATTTAATGCAATAATAATTGAATCTATATAATGTCTATGGAATATTCCGGATTTTCTCTATATTTGCCGGCAATTTTAAAATCAATTCGAAATGAAGAAAAAAGCAGTATTTATGTATGTATTGGCCGTCATGTCGGCCGTTGCTTTCGGGCAATCGAAAGAAAAAAATCTGTCCGAACCGCAGGTAGTCGTTCCCGGGACATGCGGTTCCGCGCCGTCGGATGCCATCGTGTTGTTTGACGGGAAGGATTTTTCGCAATGGGAAAGTGTGAAGGGCGGAGAGGTCAAATGGAAACTGGCAGATAACGCCATGACCGTCGTGGAACAAACAGGGAGTATCCAGACGCGGCAGTCGTTCGGCGACTGTCAGCTGCACATCGAATGGCGAATCCCCGCAAACGTCGCCGGAGAGGGACAAAACCGCGGAAACAGCGGTATTTTCCTCCAGAAACAGTACGAGATACAGGTGCTGGACAGCTACAACAATCAGAACAAAACGTATGTGGACGGCCGCGCCGGGAGTATTTATACCCAGTCGCCTCCGCTGGTAAACGCCAGCCTGCAGGCCGGGGAATGGCAAACTTACGATGTTGTTTACATGGCGCCGCGTTTCAATACCGACGGCAAGGTGGAGATTCCGGCCAGAATCACCGTCTTTCATAATGGCGTCCTGATTCAGAACCATTTTGTCATCGAAGGCACCACGTACAACAAGAACGGTTACAATCCCCATTACCGGGCGCCGCTGGAATTGCAGGACCACGGAAATCCGGTCAGTTTCAGGAATATCTGGATACGGGAATTGTAACTGCCGGACGCCGTTCGAGACGGCGGACGTCCGGCAGGGGAGGCCGTCCGGAAAATATTTCGTCCGGGAATATTTGTCCGGTAGTTTGATATGCACTACTTTTGTGCTGTTTTTTAATACGAATCAGTAGTTAGTAGTTAGTAGACAGTAGTTAGTAGAATGGATACATTAGTTCATATACAAAATCAAATGGCCCCGGCAGATGCAGTGTCTGTTGCCGTATCCCGGTATGGAGATGTGCGGATTTCCCGCTGGCTGCCCGCCTGTAGGGGCGAAAAATTTTTCGTCCCTACTAACTACTATACTACTAACTACTGATTCGCATTTTTATCAAAATAATAGAACAGTATAGAATGCCAACCATTTCAAAACGGGGAATCAGCATGCCTGCTTCCCCTATCCGTAAACTTGTGCCGCTGGCCAACCGGGCGAAAGCGAAAGGAATCAAAGTGTACCACCTGAACATCGGGCAACCGGATCTGCCGACGCCGGAAGTCGGACTGGAAGCGGTGCGCCACATCGACCGGACGGTGCTGGAATATTCGCCCAGCGAAGGGATTCTTTCCTTCCGCAAGAAGCTGGTGAAGTATTATCACAGGTTCAAGATCGACGTCGATCTGGACGACATCATCATCACGACCGGCGGTTCGGAGGCGGTGTCCTTTTCGTTCATGGCCTGCCTCGACCCGGGCGACGAGATTATCATCCCCGAACCGGCCTATGCCAACTACATGGCGTTTGCCATCTCGGCCGGCGCCGAAATCAAGACCATTCCCTCCTCCATCAACAACGGCTTCAAGCTGCCTTCGATGGACGAGTTCGAGACGCTGATTTCGGAGCGTACGAAGGGCATCATGATCTGCAACCCGAACAATCCGACCGGCTACCTGTATACGCAGAAGGAAATGAATCAACTGCGCGACATTGTGAAGAAATACGACCTGTTTCTCTTTTCGGACGAAGTTTACCGTGAGTTCTGTTACACGGGCGCCCCGTATATTTCCGCGTTCCATCTGGAAGGCATCGAAAACAACGTCGTGCTGGTCGATTCCGTCTCCAAGCGCTACAGCGAGTGCGGCATCCGCATCGGCGCGCTGATTACCAAAAACCGTCAGGTCAAGGACAACGTGATGAAATGGTGCCAGGCGCGGCTAAGTCCCCCTCTGATCGGGCAGCTTGTCGCCGAAGCGTCGCTCGACACGCCGGAGGAATACATGCTCTCGGTGTACAACGAATATCTGGAGCGGCGCAATTTTCTGGTCGACAGCGTCAACCGCATCGAAGGCTGTTATTCGCCGATACCGATGGGCGCCTTCTACACCGTCGTCAAGCTGCCGGTAGATGACGCCGATGCATTTTGCGAGTGGTGTCTGCGCGATTTCAGCTACGAGGGACAGACCGTCATGATGGCGCCGGCATCCGGTTTCTACACCTCGCCCGGCTACGGAAAAAACGAAGTCCGTCTGGCCTACGTCCTGAAAAAGGAAGACCTGGCCCTGGCGATGACCGTCCTCGAAAAAGCGCTGGAAGCCTATCCCGGACGCACGAAATAGCCTGTTGAATTTTTGAATTATTGAATCTTTGAATCTCGAACTGTTCATAGCGCGGAGGGTGCATTTCAGCAAGGCGGCGGGCGAATCGCGGGCGACGCCCCCGGCCATACGGATTGCGATGGCGGGCATTGCACTGGGCCTGTGCATGATGCTCCTTTCCGTCGCCATTGTGATCGGATTCAAGAAGGAAGTACGCAACAAGGTGATCGGTTTCGGTTCGCACATCCAGATTACCAATTTCGACAGCAACACGTCCTACGAAACCGTTCCGGTGGCGGTCAGCGACACGCTGACAGACGAGTTGCTCGCCTGGCCGGGCGTGCGCCACGTCGAGCGGTTTGCCACCATGCCGGGCATGATCAAGACCGAAACGGAATGTCAGGGTTTTGTGCTCAAAGGGGTGGACGAACATTTCGACGGGTCGTTTTTCCGTGAATACCTGACGGAAGGCGAACTGTTCACGGTCGATCCGGAAAAGCCCACGACGGACGTCCTGATTTCCCGTTATCTGGCAAACATGCTGGGATTGAAATGCGACAGTTCGTTTGTAGCCTATTTCGTGCAGGACGTCGAACAGATGCGTGCGCGAAGGCTGCACATCCGCGGAATCTATGACACGGGCTATCTGGATTACGACAAACTCTACATCCTGGCCGACATCAAGCAAATCATCCGGCTGAATGGCTGGGAACGCGACGCGGTCAGCGGCCTGGAAGTGTTTGTTGACGACTACGACCGCCTCGACGACCTGTCCGAGGCGCTTTATTTCCACCTGATTGACCGGAAAGACCGTCTGGGAAATACGTTTTACGTCCGTTCCATCAAGGAACTGAACCCGATGATCTTCAACTGGCTGGATGTGCTGGACATCAACGTGGCGGTGATTCTGGCGCTGATGATGGCCGTGTCGGGGTTTACCATGATTTCGGGACTGCTGATCATCATTCTGGAACGCACGCGGATGATCGGCATCCTCAAAGCCCTGGGACAGGAAGACCGGAACATCCGCAAGGTGTTTCTCTACATTGCCTCTTTCCTGATTGGCAAAGGCATGTTGTGGGGAAATGTGGCCGGACTGCTCATCTGTTTCGTACAGTCCCGTTTCCACGTGCTTTCGCTCGACCCGTCCAACTATTATCTGGACACCGTACCGATTGACCTGAGTTTCACCTCCTGGCTGCTGATTAACCTGGGAACGGGGCTTGTCTCCATGCTGATGATGCTCGGCCCATCCTGCCTGATTACCAAAATACATCCCGCCCGTACAATTCGCTTCGAATAACAGATCCAATCGGCACAGGTGAGGTTTCTCTGTGGAATGCAGTATGTAACGTGTAAAAAATAAAATGGCAAAAACCGGTCGGAAAAATGCTTCGTGCAGCAGCCCGAAAGGTAAAATCAGCCGGATTTATGAAAACTTGAATACAGGTTTTGGCAAAACCGGTTCGGAGCGTCAAAATCGGACAGGGTGCCTGAAAGGCTTCTTATATATGCGAATCAGTAGTTAGTAGAATGGATACATTCGTTCAT
>JAISEZ010000197.1 GCA_031263835.1 Tannerella sp. | reverse complement strand
ACCGTATATTTCTGGGCTGCTTCGTTCCTCGCAGTGACGGTCGGCGCAGCGACGGTTGCCGGAACACGTACGTTTGTCGACCCGTCCCTGCGAGGAGTTGCGAAACGTTGCGAGGGGTTGCGAGGAACGAAGCAAAGCAAAGCAAAGCAGCCCGGGTCTGCCGACCGTCACTGCGAGGAACGAAGCAGCCCAGAAATGTACGGTTTATTTCCGGACAATGCCTAACCCCGTGCAGGCCGCAGGCGCAGCCCGGGGTAGATACCGCGCCCGGCTGCCGGAAGATTCGGGATACTTTCCTGCATAACAGGACGGCTTCCTGCACGATGCGAGAGATTGTACTATATAATAGTACGGCTTCCTGCACAATGCGAGAGAACGTACTATACAATAGTACGGCTTCCTGCGTAACGCGAGAGACCGTACTATATAATAGTACGGCTTCCTGCGCAACGCGAGAGACCGTACTATACAATAGTACGACTTCCTGCGCAACGCGAGAGATCGTACTATACAATAGTACGGCTTCCTGCGCAATGCGAGAGGCCGTACTGCGAAACAGGACGACCTCCTGCACCCTGCACCCTCTCTCTGTGTTTCAAAGAAAAGATGTATTCATTAAAAAACAGATAATATGAACCATTCAATAGAAAAGAAAATGAAGCCGGCCGGATACAGGCGGCTGGCATGTATCGCGATACTGGCGGCAGTTTTCTGCCCCGGTATGCGGGGACAGACAAACGACGTCGTATTGCTTTCGCCCGACGGGGCGCTGAGTATTACCTTCCGGACAAGGGAAGCCAAACTGGAGTATGAAGTAAGTTACCGCAGCAGGCTCTTGCTGGAACCTTCGGCGCTGGGGCTGGAGTTGCAGCGCAGTCGCGTACTGGGTGAAGCAGTAGAGATTGCAAACAGTTCCCGTTCGGAAGGAAAGGACGAATACAGGCTGCTTACCGGCCGGACAAGCGCCGTCTCCGAGAGTTACCGCTCCGTCACCCTCGAAGTGGTGGAGCGCGAAGGGTCGAAACGCAGAATGTACGTGGAGGCGCGCGCCTACAATGACGCCGTGGCCTTCCGCTACCTCGTGCCGGAACAGGCGCCGCTGACGGAGTACCGCCTGAAAAGCGAGAAGACGGAGTTCCGGGTAGTCCGGGACGCTAACTGCTACGCGCTGGTGCTGCCCAACTTCAAGTCGGGCTACGAAAGCGAGTATCACAAGGTGCCCATCTCCGGCCTTGCCAATCAGGGCGGCGTGCCCAGCAAATACCTTGTCGGGCTGCCGCTGCTGATTGATGTGGCCGGCGCGGGCTGGATGGCCATCACCGAAGCTCATCTGGAAAACAATTCCTCCATGTATCTGTGCAATCCCACCGGTTCATGGACGGGACACCGTTTCGACGCCGTGATCGCGCCCGGTCCGACCGATCCGGAAATCGCCGTGGCCGGCAAACTGCCTCATCAGACGCCCTGGCGCGTCATTATGGTCGCCTCCGACCCGGCGCGCTTCATCGAAAACAACATTCTCACCAGCCTCAATCCGGAGTGCCGCATCGAGGACACGTCCTGGATCACGGCCGGCAAATCGGCCTGGGACTGGTGGAACGGCAGCCTGAACAGGGAAGGGAAGAAGGCTTACACGACGGAAAACATGAAGTATTACGCGGATTTCGCCGCCGAATCCGGCCTTGAATACATGACGATCGACGCCGGCTGGAGCGGCGAGGACATCACGCAGTGCCGCGACAACGTCAACGTGCCCGAAGTCGTGGCCTATGCCCGGTCGAAAGGCGTCAGGGTCTTCATCTGGCTCTATGCGCGTCACGTCTGGAACCGGATGGACGAGGCGTTTCCCCTCTATGAACAGTGGGGCGTGGCCGGGATGAAGATAGACTTCGTCGAACGCGACGACCAGGCGGCCATCCGCTTCTACTACGAAGTGGCGGAGAAGGCGGCGCGGCATCACCTGATGGTGGACTTCCACGGCGCCACCAAGGGATGGGGCCTGCAGCGCACGTATCCGAACGTCGTGGGCTACGAGGGCGTCCTCGGGATGGAAGGCTCGAAGGCCGGCTATCGCGACAATCCCGAAAACCGGCTCGTCATCCCCTTCACGCGCATGATTACCGGACTGGTGGACTACACGCCCGGAGGCTTCGACAATGTGACGCGCGACGATTTCGAGGCGCGCATGGAGGGCCGGCCAATGGTCATGGGTACGCGGGCGCATCATCTGGCAGCCTACGTGGTTTACGAATCGCCCTACCAGATGGTGTCCGACTGGCCGGAAGCCTACCGCGGCGACCCCTCGTTCCGCTTCATCCGGGACGTCCCCGCCGCCGCGTGGGACAGAACCAAAGTGCTCAACGGCTATCCGGGCGAATACATCACCGTCGCGCGCAGGAAGGGCGACGACTGGTATCTGGGCGCCATGACCGACTGGACGGAACGGACGTACGAAATCCCGCTCGACTTTCTGGAGCCGGGTTCATATACGGCCGAAATCTACGCCGACGCTCCGGACTCCGGCCTGTATCCCAAAAAGATTGTCATCCGGAAGGAAAAGGTGAAAGCCGGCAGCCGGATGAAAGTCCGGCTGGCTTCGGCCGGCGGTCTGGCCGTACATTTTAAAAGAAACTGAACGATGAAACGGAACGTATGGATATGGACGGCGCTGCTTTTTGCGGCAGCGCTGCCGGCGGCCGCCGGAGAACGGCAGACGGTTCACATCGCGACGGAGCATGTGAGCCTGATTTACCGCACGGGCGACGACGGACGCCTGTACCAGACCTATCTGGGCGAGAAACTGCGCCACGCTTCCGATCCGGCGCATCTTCCGGAACTGGGCGAGGCTTACCTGACGCACGGGATGGAGGATTATTTCGAACCGGCCGTTCGCATGTTGCACAGCGACGGCAATCCTTCCCTGCTGCTCAAATACGTGTCGCACGAAACGAACGCCCTGCAGCCGGATGTGACCGAGACCGTCGTCCGGCTGCAGGACGACCGCTATCCGGTGGAAGTGAAACTGCGTTTCGTCGCGTATGCAAAGGTGGACGTCATCACGGCCTGCACGGAAATAAGCCATCGCGAAAAGAAACCGGTGACGCTCTATCGGTATGCTTCGTCGCTGCTCCACTTCGACCGCGCCCGCTATTTCCTGACGGAGTTCACGGGCGACTGGGCGCACGAGGCTAACATGACCGAAACGCCGCTGACCTTCGGCAGGAAAGTCCTGGACTCCAAACTGGGCAGCCGGGCGAACATGTTTTGCAGTCCGTTTTTCCTGCTGTCGCTTGACCGGGAGGCCGACGAAAACAGCGGGCAGGTCTTTTTCGGCACCATCGGGTGGACGGGCAATTTCCGCTTCACCTTCGAAGTCGATCAGAAGAATCGCCTGCGTCTCCTGTCGGGCATCAACCCCTACGCTTCCGAGTACGCGCTGTCGCCGGGCGAGACGTTCCGCACGCCGGAATTCATCTTCACCTACAGCGCGGAAGGCAAGGGCCGCGCCAGCCGCAACTTCCACCGCTGGGCGCGGAGCTACCGCCTCAAGGACGGCGAAGGTTCCCGGCTGACGCTCCTCAACAACTGGGAGGCCACGTATTTCGATTTCAATGAAGAGAAGCTGCTTACGCTGATGGACGAAGCCGTAAAGCTGGGCGTTGACATGTTTCTGCTCGACGACGGCTGGTTCGGCAACAGGTATCCGCGCAGCAGCGACCGGCAGGGGCTGGGCGACTGGGAAGAGACGGCGGACAAGCTGCCGAACGGCGTCGGGCGGCTGGTCGGGGAGGCGACCGCAAAAGGAATCAGGTTCGGCATCTGGATTGAGCCGGAGATGGTCAACCCCAAAAGCGAGCTGTACGAAAAGCACAGGGACTGGGTGATTCACCTGCCGAACAGGGAGGAATATTATTTCCGCAACCAGTTGGTGCTCGACCTGAGCAATCCGGCGGTGCGGGACTATGTCTTTTCCGTCGTCGACCGCCTGATGACGCAGTATCCCGGCATCGCCTATTTCAAGTGGGACTGCAACAGCCCGGTGACCAACATCTATTCGCCCTGGCTGAAAGACCGGCAGTCGCACCTGTATATCGAGCATGTGCGCGGTCTGTATAACGTGCTGGAGCGTGTCAGGGCGAAATATCCGGACTTGCCGATGATGCTCTGTTCGGGTGGCGGCGGACGCTCCGACTATGAAGCGCTGAAATACTTCACCGAGTTCTGGCCGAGCGACAACACCGACCCGGTGGAACGTATCTTTATCCAGTGGGGCTACTCGCACTTTTTCCCCTCCAAGACGCTGTCCGCCCACGTGACCTCGTGGGGCCGGCAGTCCGTCAAGTTCCGTACGGACGTGGCCATGACGGGCAAGCTGGGTTTCGACATCCGCATCGACGAATTGACGCCGGACGAACAAACCGTCTGCCGCGACGCGGTGAAGAACTTCAAGCGGCTGGAAGATGTGCTGTTAAACGGCGACCTGTACAGGCTGGTATCGCCCTATGAAGGCGAACATGCCGCCCTGATGTATGTGGGTGAAGAGGCAAAGAAGGCTGTTCTTTTCGCGTTCGACCTCCATCCGCGCTACGCCGGACAGACGGCGACGCTCCGGCTGGCCGGTCTGCAGCCCGACCGGCAGTACGAATTGCAGGAAATCAATCTGCCGCCCGGTGTCGAGTCGCGTTTGCGCTGTCACGGTCGGCGCTACTCCGGCGACTACCTGATGAAAGTCGGCATTCCCGTATTTTCCAACAACCCGACAGTCAGCCATGTCATCGAAATAGGGATTAGTGATTAATGATTAACGGTTAATGGTTAATGGTTAGTGATTAGTGTCTCCGTCGAATACACTAATCATTAACCGTTAACCATTAACCATTAACCACTAACCGTTAATCACTGTTTTTTCCGACCCACCGTCCGAAGGCGGCGATGACGAAGAAGCATATCAGCGGCAGCACGAAGGAGAAGCGTATCGACGAAAGTCCGCTGAACCAGACAGCCTTGTCAATCAGCAGGCCCTGCAGCGGAGGCAGGATACTGCCGCCGCCAATGGCCAGAATCAGTCCCGCCGAAGCTAATTTGGCTTCGTCTCCCATACCTTTCAGGGCAATGCCGTAGATTGTGGGGAACATCAGCGACATGCAGGCCGAAATCGCAATCAGGCTGTACAGTCCCGCCATGCCGTGGACGAATATCGCTCCCAGCGTAAAGAAGCTGCCGCCGATGGCGAGCAGTGTCAGCAGCATGCTCGGCCGGATGTATTTCAGCAGGAAGGTGCAGACAAAACGGCTGGATACGAAGATTGCCATCGCAATCATGTTGTATCCCTGCGCAACGTCCTCCTTCATCTGGAGTTCCCTGCCGGCGTACTGGATGATAAACGTCCAGACCATGATTTGCACGCCCACGTAAAAGCACTGCGCCACCACCGCATAGATGTACCGTTTATTTTTCATCAGCATCCGGAACGTGGCGCCCGCCGACAGGCTGCCCGTGTTCGCGGCAACCGGATTCGGCAGCCGGGCCAGCAGGAAAATGAGGAAGAAAAACAGGACGACCAGCCCGAGAATCAGGTACGGTTCGCTGACGATATTGAGGTCGGATTTCTGGAGTGCGACAAATTCTTCGGAATTCGCCGTGCTCAGGGCCTGCCGGACTTCCTCGCTGCGAGTGTCCATCTTTGCCAGAATGTACTCCTTCGCCACCCACATACCCGTCAGCGACCCCATCGGATTGAATGCCTGGGCGAAATTCAGCCGGCGCGTAGCGTTTTCTTCCGGCCCGAGCGCCAGAATATACGGGTTCGACGTCGTTTCGAGAAACGACAGCCCGCACGTCATCACAAAATACGCGAGCAGAAACGCCCAGAACGCCATCGCGCTACATGCGGGCACAAACAGCAGTCCACCCGCGGCATACAGCGCAAGCCCCACCAGAAGCCCCCGCTTGTAGTTGAATTTCCGGAGAAACAGCGCCGCCGGTATGGCCATAAAACAATATCCGCCATAAAAGGCAAACTGCACCAGTGAACTCTCAAAGTTGCTAATCAGAAGAATTTTCTGGAAAGCCTTGACCATCGGGTTCGTGATGTCGTTAGCGAATCCCCATAACGCAAAAAGGGACGTTACAAGAATAAACGGGAACAAATAGTTTCGTCCGTCTATTCCGCGAAAAAAAGAAACCTTTTTCATCATTTCTTATTTACTGAATTAATATAGTTCGTTTAACTGTCGACAAAAGTAAAAGGTTTCTCCGTTCCGGCAATCATCCCGCGCGTTTTTTTTGAATATTTATGCTTTTCGCGGAAGGATGATGCGGTCAGTGATGAGTGATTATACTGCACGCGACACGGTTTTGTGCATGGAAATAAAAAAGAATAAATATCAACACGGAGACACGGAGGACACAGAGAAGTGCACGGCGGAACGCAGTTCTTCTCCGTGCTCTTCGTGTATGAAAAGCGGTTGCCCGGAGGCCACAGAGAAGGAACTTCGTTCCGTGGAGACACGAATCTCCGTGTCCTCCGTGTCTCCGTGTTGATAATTTATTTTCCATGTCCGTGAATAAAACCATGCCGCACGCAGGATAATCACTCATCATTCATCACTCATCACTGAATTAATGCTTACTTTTGCCGGAAAAACGATACAATATCGCATGGCAGGGAAAAAGTTTTACACAGTGTGGGTGGGCGTCAATCCGGGCGTTTATGCGTCCTGGACGGACTGCAAGTTACAGGTGGCGGGTTATCCGGGCGCCAGATACAGGTCGTTCGACACCGGCGAAGCGGCCCGCGAAGCCTATGAAACCGGCTGGCAGTCCTGCAGGGAGCCTGCGAAACCGTCTCCGCCTCCCGTTCGGGAAATCGTTCCCTCCGCTCCGTACCTTCGCGAGAGCCTGTCCGTCGATGCGGCGTGCAGCGGCAATCCGGGCGACATGGAATATCGGGGCGTCCATGTGGCAAGCGGGAAGGAATGGTTTCGCGTGGGGCCGTTCAGGCAGGGGACGAACAATATCGGCGAATTTCTGGCGCTGGTGCACGGGCTGGCGCTGATGAAGCGGGAACATATTCCGTTGCCGCTGTATTCCGACAGCCGGAACGCCATCCTGTGGGTGGAGATGAAGAAATGTCGCACCAGACTCGAACAGACGGCGGCCAATGCGCCCGTCTTCGAGCTGATTGGGCGTGCCGAGAAATGGCTTCGGGAAAATACGTATGAAACGCAAATCCTCAAGTGGAATACCCGGGCATGGGGCGAAATACCGGCCGATTTCGGAAGAAAATAAGCGGGATTCAAAGATTCAATCATTCAGGGATTCAAAGATTCAATCATTCAATAATTCAAAGATTCATGCGAATCAGCAGTTAGTAGACAGTAGTCAGTAGAACGGTAGCAGGCAGGTTCGCTGTACGGCAATCGGGTTTTGTGCATGAAACCGTGGTTTTATTCTACTATCTACTAACTACTGACTACTAACTACTGACTGTTAACTGCTGATTCGTACATTCAACGGTTAGATATATGAAACGGGCGATTATTATCGGGGCGACGTCGGGTATCGGACGGGAAGTAGCCAAAAAATTACTGGAAGAGGGCTGGCGAATCGGTGTGGCGGGCCGGCGCGAAGGGGAACTGAGGGCCTTGCAGGCCGTTTCGCCCGAACGTGTGTCGGTGCAGGTGCTGGACGT
>JAISEZ010000193.1 GCA_031263835.1 Tannerella sp. | reverse complement strand
GTGGGCTGTAAATAGCTCTGAAAGAGCGAAATCAATAGCACTGGGCAACGCCCTGTGGGGAAAAGGCGCCACCCGTCACCAAGCCCTGCAAGGGCGGAATCAAATCGAATAACCGGATTCCGCTCCGGTGGGGCCTGGTTGATGTGGTGCGTCCTGTTCGTAGGGCGCCGCCCGCTATTGATTATCGGGCTTTCAGCCCTTAACCTGATGACATTGGGCTACCCCCTACTAACTACTATCTACTAATTACTAACTACTGATTCGCATTAGTGATGAGTGATTATACTTTGCGCGGGATGGTTTTGTGCATGGATACGACGGCAGTTCCTGCCGGAAATACTGAATTTTGAAACACGGAGACACGGAGGACACGGAGAAAACACGGCGTTCCGCCGCTGCGCTCTCCTCTCCCTTGTGGGGAGAGGCCGGGGGAGAGGTCAAAACACGGCGTTCCGCCGGAGAACCGGCCTCCGTGTGCTCCGTGTCTCCGTGTTGATAATTTATTCTTTATGTTCATGCACAGGACTGTCCCGTGCAAGGGCGACATCCGCCGACATCCCTTTCGGCGCCGGGCAATTCGCTGGCCAAAACTTTTCCATATAAAGAATTTTTTCTCTATTTAGAGGCGAAAACTGTTTTATAACATAAAAATAATGCCTACTTTTGCAGCGAAATTATAGACAACTGGAAATAGAAACATGGCAACTGTGATTAAGATTAAGAAAGGCCTGGACATCAACCTGAAAGGGAAGGCGTCCGGGGTGACGGTGAAGGCTGCGGTATCCGACAGTTATGCGATTGTTCCCGACCATTACACGGGCGTCATGCCCAGGGTGACGGTGCGGCCGGGCGACCGGGTCAAAGCCGGGTCGACGCTGATGACCGACAAACGCTATCCCGAAATACGCTTCGTCTCGCCCGTGAGCGGTGAAGTGACGGAAGTCCTTCGCGGCGAGAAACGCAGGGTGCTGCGCATCGAAGTGAAGCCCGACAGGGAAATCGAATACGAAACCTTTGCGGTGAAACCTGCCGCGTCGACCGCGGGCAGCGAAGAAATCAAGGCCCTGCTCCTCGAAGCCGGTATGTGGCCGTATATCAAACAGCGTCCCTACGACCGCATCGCCGCGCCCGACGTCGCGCCGCGCGACATCTTCGTCACCGCCTGCCACACCGCGCCCCTTGCGCCCGACTTCGACTACATCGTGAAAGGCGAGGAAGACGCCCTGCAGGCGGGGCTGGACGCGCTGGGACGGCTGACCGAAGGCCATGTTTACCTCGGCGTGAAAAAAGACTCGACGCTCGCGCCCGAACGCGTCGAATGCGTCGAACTCGACGGGCCGCACCCCGCCGGCAACGCGGGCGTGATGATAAACCGCATCTGCCCCGTGAACAAAGGCGAGACCGTCTGGACGCTCAACGCGGCGGACGTGCTCTTCATCGGACGCCTGATGCTCACCGGCAAGGCCGATTTCAGCCGCCTGGTGGCGCTCACCGGCCCGGAGATGACCGAACGCGGATACGTCAGGGCCATTGCCGGATGCACCGTCGCCAGCCTGACGAAAGGCCGCACGATGCCCGGCGACCGTCGCATACGCCTGATTAGCGGCAACGTGCTGACCGGCGCGAAAGTCGCCCCCGAAGACTTCCTCGGCGCATACGACAACCAGATTACGGCCATACCCGAAGGCGACGACGTCGACGAGTTTCTGGGCTGGGGCATGCCCGGCTTCGGGAAATACAGCGTCAGCCGCTCCTATTTCACCTGGCTGGCGGGCCGCGCGCGCGAGTACGTCATCGACGCCCGCATCCGCGGCGGACGGCGCGCCATGATTATGTCCGGCGAATACGACAAAGTCTTTCCGATGGACATTCTCCCCGAATATCTCCTGAAGGCCATCATCGCCTTCGACATCGAGAAGATGGAAAACCTCGGCATCTACGAAGTCGCCCCCGAAGACTTTGCGCTGTGCGAATTTGTAGACACGTCGAAAATCGAAATACAGCAAATCGTCCGCAACGGCCTCGACCTGCTGTACAGGGAAATGAATTAGTAACTATAAAACATATACAGATTGAAAGCGTTAAGGCATTTTCTCAACAGGATGAAACCTCATTTCGGGGAAGGCGGCAGGCTGTCGGCCTTCCGTTCCGTATTCGAGGGGTTCGAGACATTTTTGTTTGTTCCGAACGCGACTTCGCGGTCGGGCGTGCACATCCACGACAGCATCGACTCGAAACGCACCATGACGGTCGTCATCGTCGCGCTGCTGCCCGCCCTGCTTTTCGGCATGTTCAACACCGGCTACCAGCACTACCTTGCCATCGGCGCCGCCGCGTCGTGGTGGATGACTTTTCTGTACGGCTTCCTGGCCGTGCTGCCGAAAATCATCGTTTCATACGCCGTCGGGCTGGGCATCGAGTTCATCGCCGCCCAGATTAAGAAAGAGGAGATACAGGAAGGATTCCTCGTCTCGGGGATACTCATCCCGATGATTGTGCCCGTCGACACGCCGCTGTGGATGATTGCCGTGGCGACCGCCTTTGCCGTCGTCTTCGCCAAGGAAGTGTTCGGCGGAACGGGATACAATATATTTAATGTAGCGCTGGTGACGCGCGCATTCCTGTTTTTTGCCTATCCGGCGGCCATGTCGGGCGACAAGGTGTTTGTCCGCACGGCCGACGTCTTCGGACTGGGCGCGGGCACGCCGGTGGACGGCTTCACGGGCGCCACGCCGCTCGGACAGATTGCCACGGCGTCGAAAGACATGATTGGCTCGTTTCAGGTCACGGACACGCTGAATCAGCCGCTCTCGACGATGGACATGCTGACCGGACTTATCCCCGGCTCCATCGGCGAGACGTCCGTCATTGCCATCCTGATTGG
>JAISEZ010000185.1 GCA_031263835.1 Tannerella sp. | reverse complement strand
ATCTGCCATTGGATTGTTCATTGCGTATCATTTTTTTTGTTCAAGTCTAAAATAATACTTTTGAATCTATTTCCAATGGCTTTTTCTATTTTTTTTCCTTAAGTTGACGACATTGGGCTGAAGCCTTGCTTCCCATGCGGCGCAGTCTGGAGACTGCGCCGAGCGAAGAGCGCTAAGCAGGTGCATTCCGGTTTCGGGGGGCGGGGTAGTCTTCGTAATCGGTTGGGGAGAGCCAGCGGGTCTGCTCCCACGGATTCAGGATGTCTCCGCTCATCACCCGCTCGTAGAAATTCCATTTCTGCGGACTGTCGAACGGGTACCGGTCAAATACATCCCCCTCCGCACCCATTCGCGGGTCGTCCTGGGCTATTAGCTCGGAAATCAGCGTTTCATGCAGCCGTTTCCGCAGCTGTGCATGGCAGGAATCTTCGGCAATGTTGCGGATGCAGAAAATATCCTTCGACAGGTCGTACATCTCCGTCGCGGGACGCTGCGCAAAGGCTAGCCGGTAAAGGTGCGTGTTTTCACCACGGCGGTTTTGACCGAGCATCACGGTTTTCGTCGGACCTCCGTCCGCATCGGGATATCCCATTTCAGGATTGCCCGCAGGATAGAGGTGCGGCTTGAGGTTAATCTGGTACAGCATGTTTTCGGAAATAATCGCGCGTATCGGATAGCCCTGGTTCGCGGGCCGCCCGTAATCGTCCCTTTCCCGGCCCAGGAGGATAAACGAACGGTCCGTTTTGTCCGTTTCGTCGCGGAAGAGATCCGTCATGCTTTTACCCGGCGTCTGTAGCATGCCCGATTCTTCCCACTCGACGCCGGCGACGTCCAGGAACGTAGGGGCATAGTCAATGAAGCTGATGTAATCCTCCACCGTCCGCCCCGGATTCCGAATCCCGCCTTTCCAGCATACAGCCAGCGGCATGTGGTTGGCATACTCGTAATTGTTTGCCTTGCTTCGCGGGAATGGCATCCCGTTGTCCGACGTGATCACGAAGATCGTGTTTTCCAGCAGGCCGTTCCGCTCCAGCACGTCCAGCATTTCGCCCACCTGACGGTCAAAATATTCTATCTCGAAAGCGTAATCCAGCAGATCCGTGCGAACGGTGTCGTTATCCGGCAGAAATTCCGGCACGCGCTCTATCATCGCCAGGCTTTTTCCGCCTGCCGTTATCGAGGAACCGTACGCGTAGCTCCGGTGAGGTTCGCGGCTGCCGCACCAGAAGAAAAACGGTTTCGTACGGTCGCGTTCCGCGAGGAAGTGTTCGAAGTTGGCGGCATATCCGATGGTGCTCATTGCGCGTGTCGGCGGCGTTGCGGTGTGCTCCTGGAAGGGTTTGCCGGTCAGTTGCCTGGGCTGCCCGTCGGCGGTGACGGCGCGGCCCGGCTCCCAGCCTTTTCCCGTAAAGGCTGCTTCGTATCCGTTTTCGCGCAATGCTTCCGGGAAGGTTTTGATGTCGGGCGGGAAGTTTGTGATGTGATTGCCTGCCTCGCGCAGTTGCCATGAGTTGCGGCCTGTCAGTATGCACGCGCGGGAGGGCGCGGATTTTGCGTTCGGCGTATAGCAGTTGCTGAACCGGATTCCCTGGCGGCAGACTCTGTCGAAATTGGGCGTTTTGACCCAGCTGCAGCCGTTTGCGCTGAAATGGTGATAGCTCGCATCGTCGGCGATGCAGAATACGATGTTGGGGCGTTCCTGCGCGTACGCCGACATTGCCGGCAGCAGGCAGGTGACTGACATGCTTAAAATTTTGTTCTTCATCTGTTATTTTTATTGATTTTAGCAACGAAGCCTCCACCTGGTAAAAGTTCTTCCCTGAGTTTTTGAGTGGAACGGATTTTGCCTCTTTTTAATATGATGTGTTTCCTGTCCGGGAGGCTGTCTGCCGCGGTTACGATTTCGTATGTGCCGCGGGGCAGGAACGTGAGTTCCGTTTCGAAGGAACGCGCTTTTTCCCCGTTCAGTACTCCTACGTACCACGTGTCGCCTTTCCGTCGTGCAATCGCGGCCAGTTCTCCGATCCGGCTTTCGGGCAGTACGACGGTTTCGTCCCAGACGACGGCGACGTCTTCGATGAACGGGCGTCCGGGCGATTCCAGCATGTCTTCCATATCGGCGGAAAAGATGAGCATCGGCGATGTGAGGACGTAGATGGAGGCCAGCTGATGGGCAAACGTCACGGATGGAGGGCAGGCGCGGCGGAAATTGAGCGGCGTGTAGTCGGCGCCGCCGGCCAGCCAGCGGGTGAACGGGAGAACGGTGTTGTGATACGGCCAGGGCGGTCCCGGCGCCGATGTGCTTTCGCTTCCTGCGCCTTCCAGTCCGCGTACGGCTTCCTTGGCGAGCAGGTTGGGATAGGTGAACGAATCGCCGGTGGGCTTGTTTACGCCGTGAAAGATGACCATCAGCTTTTCCCTGGCGGCGTCTTTCAGAATGTCTTCCATGAGATTTACGGTGAATACATTTTCCGTGTGCAGGAAGTCTATTTTTAATCCCTTGACGCCTGTCTGCGCGCATTTTTTCATGAAGGCGGTACGTTCGTCGGGATCAATCAGCCCGATATCGTCATACCGTGGACGGGGGCGTGGCGAGGAGCTTCTCCATACCCAGAGGTCTACGTTTCTTTCGCGGCCGTAGCGGACCAGTTCATCGAGTATGTCCCACTTGTCGCGGCCGGTCGCTGTCCAGTGTTCCCAGCCGTCGTCCACGACTACGGATTCAAGGCCCAGTTCGGCGGCTCCGCGTATGTATGTGCGGTACGTTTCGGGCGAGAGGCGACTGGCTCCTCCTTCGGCCAGCCAGGTGAACACCGACCGGCCGGGTTTAATCCAGTCGTCCTGTTTGCCTCCGCCGGGGAAAAGTGTTTTGTCCGGCCTGTCCGAGACGGCGGATATGATTTGATTGTTGACCAGTCCGTTCAGGTCGTCGGCCAGCATTAAGATCCGCCACGGTGTCGTGATTTCGCTTTTTCCCTGCGGCGGGGAAACGATCCAGGGTATGTCGCGTACGGCTTCGTGATAGTATTTTGCCGGCGGCAGGCCTGTGATCGTGCCGGTCCTGATGTGTCCGAGGTTTTCGACGTACCCGAATTTCACCTGTCCGGGCTTTACGCCGAAGAGGACTGCTCCATGGAAATTGAAAAGGTTTGCTTCCGTTATGGCGGCGTATATTCCACCGGGAAGCAGGAAGGTTGCGGGGGGTGCAAGCAGCTGGCCGGCGATCGTGTCCATTGTCCTTTCCTGATATGCCTGGATCCATCCGTACTGAAACGGCCCGCTGGCATACCACGCTTTTGTGGCGGCGGGGAATGTGAATGCGGTTGATTCGGCGTATATGCATCTGGGCGTTTCGGTCGGAAAACGGTAGCGGAGGGCTATTCCGTCCGGATATGTGCGTACGTCGATGTCGCAGGTCATTCCGTTGTCGTGTCTGACGGTATAGGTGGCTTCGCCGGAATTGATTTCGCGGACGCTTTTTATGCTTGTGTTTTCGCCGAGGGATACGTGATCCATGTTGAATCCCAGGGGTGAATCCCGAACGACGGGGGTTCCTTTGTAGGAGACGTTGAAGCGGAGATTGTCGGCTTCGTCGGTGAGGATTTGGAACTCTACTGCAGAAGCGTGCAGCGTGTATTTATTTCCCCGGGCGCTTGCCGTAAAAAGGGAAAGGCTCAGTGCGAGCACTAAAAATGTTTTTTGATTCATTGCTTTTTTTGTATGTGTTGATTGTTGTTTGGCGCAATCTCCGGATGCTCCGGGAAACAAATGTATGCCGACATTTGGTCGCCGGAAGTTCCGAGAAGCAAATGTACGCCGACGACGGGTTCCCGGACGCTTCGGGAAGCCGTCGTACCCTGTCCGGCGCAGCGGGGGCGTTACATTGATCAGGGGATGCGGTATTCTTTCGGTAAAGCATCTATTCTGTCGAGGCCGTTGTCCGGCAGATGTGTCGATATTACTTCTATCAGATCGCCGGGGCGGACGTGCGGCAGGCGGGTCTCCGTCTCGTCGTTCTCTATGCGGACGGCCTTTCGTACGGGATTCCCCGCTTCCGGGTGATCCGTGTACCGGACGGTCGTATACTGAACCGTCAGGTCGTCGATGGGAAACCACTCGACTGTCGCTTCCGCATCCTCGGCGGATATGGAGCGGATGCTCCTGTTTCGGAGCGTCTCGATTAGCTTTTCGCCGTAGACCTGCACCGTTTGCTCCACAAACATGGAATGATGCTCCTCGTCGTCCCTGGTTACAAACTCAAATATATAGTTGCCCTCCGGTATATCCATCGTTGTTTCCATCGGAAGTCGGCCCGAAAAGCCGGTGCGGTTGGCCTGTACGGTGGATGAATCCTGACGCTCGTTCCAGTAGATGACCGTTTTCCTGATGCGCGGATCCGAGTTTATTTCCCACGTGAACTTCACGCGGTTATTCCCGGGATACGCTTTCAGCGAATCAATAACCCCCGTGTAAATAGCTTCCCCTTGTTCCAGGTACTTTTCGTGCAGGCTGTCCATGCCGTCGCATGCCGTCAGGTGCAGAAGGCAAAGGATGACGGCGATTTTTATTGCTACTTTCATATTCTTATTCTGTTTTAATTGTTCGTACCATCGTCGCCCCAAAACGTAAGCTCGCTAATGTTTAAAGTATTGCTGCCCGACCAGTTGCTTTTCATCGCAAAGCGCACGTACCGCAGGCCTTTCTTTTCTACCGGAATCAGAAACTCGAAGCCGGCATCGGCATAAGCCCTGTCCTCGTCGGTCACGGGGCTGTTCTCGCCCGAAGGCTTGAACGTGTAAAAGTCCCCGAGCATTTCCCAGTCGCTTTTCCACTCTTCCGACCAGTAATCTTCCATCATTCCGGCTTTATATTCGTTCGTCCCCCACACTTCGAAAGTCCTCACATTGTAGTGCGCATAATACTGAACGCCCCCGATGCGGTGCCACAGCTTGAAGCGGCTCAGCTTAGCCTCCACCCCGAGGTCGATCGTAAAGTATATCGGGATCTTCTGGTTCGGGTCGTTCGCCCGCGTATGCCATCCCTGACCGCCGACAATGTCGTCGAACATGTTCATAAAAATCCAGGCCGAGCTGTAGTCGGTATTATTGTCCACCGGCAGCACGTGGCGCCGGTGCCTGCTCTTGTCCAGCTGCTTCTCGAAGTAAGGGCTGAACACGCCCTTCACCGTATCCGAGATGTTCCCCCACTTGTCCGTAACCGTAACGGCAAACGTGCGGGAGGCCGTGTCGTAGCCGCGGAATGAGTAGTCGCCTTCCTTTTGATTGGTGAACAGTGTTTCGCCTTCTTCCATCACGCTGTTTTCATCTTCCGCGAAGATGGTAATGCCGATTTCCGTTCCCGTATCATTATTCCATTTCACGTTGACGCCTCCGAAGTCTTCCAGCAGGCGGACGGATTCGAGGATGCTCCAGATCGGCGGCGTGCCGGGCGTGAAGGTCGTTTTTACGGGCGACGAGGCGTTTTCGCTGTGATCGACCGTGTAGAGCGTAATCTCCAGCGGCTCGGTCGACCCCAGTCCTTCTACAATCATGTAATTATTGTAGATCGAGGCGCGTACTACCCGTTTTCTGCCCTGAAACAGGTATTCGCCTTTGACGTATGAAATATCCGTCTCTTCCGGCAAGTCGTAACTGATCCGGGCGCCTCCCGGCATGCTCTCGACCGCCACGTTGGCGACGGGCTGGGGCGGCGTACTGTTTGTCGGCGTTTGGCCGATGGTCTTCTCTTCGCACGATGTGATGCCGAACGTCAGGAAGAGAATGACTGCATAATATATTTTATTCATAACAAGTTAGTTTTTGAGTTTACTTCCAGCCCGGATTCTGTACCAGATTGGAATTGTTGATAACCGTGCTTAATTTCAGCGGCCACAGGTAATCCTTCGTACCGTAGATCCGCGTATTCATATAGGTCGTGACGACGTAGTAGGATTCTATCGTTTCGCCCTTATAATCCCATCCCTGTACGGGTTCGTTATAATACTTCATCGCTTTTTTCCATCTCCGCAGGTCGAAGAACCGCTGTCCTTCGAACGCCAGTTCAATGAGCCTTTCCTGATGAATAATCTCGCGCATCCCTTCCTGCGTGGACGGCTTGTTCGGGTTCACGGACTGTCTCCATGAATCCGTCACTTCCTTCAGGCCCGCCCTCCTGCGCACCATGTCAATCCACCGGTATACTTCCGCATCCGGCACTGTTTTCATCTCGTTCAGCACTTCGGCGTACAGCAGGTATAAGTCGGACATGCGAATCAGCGGGAAACTGTACCGTTTCTGGACGTACGTATTGTTGGATGCGCCGGTTACGGTTTCCACATGGATCAGTTTCTTCATGAAGTAGCCCGTCGGCACAAGTCCCCCGACGCCCCGGTAGCCTGCTATTTCCGACTTGCGCGCCTGCAGGAACCAGAAGTCCGCTTCATTCGTTTGTCCGGAGCCTTCGAATATGCCCCTGTCGAAACCCAGTGATGCGTAAAAGCGCGGTTCCCGGTTGAAATTCAAATTCGCGGAAGTTTCTCCGGTCTTTATGTAATATTGGTGATCCGCTGTTGCAACCTGCGTGCCGTATCGGTTCTGATAGTCCCATTCGGGGTCTTCGTCGATCGGGATGCCGTTGGCGGTATAAAACTGTTCGGCAATTTTCAGCGTTGCGCCCAGTTCGCTTGTGCTGTTTCCGAAGTTTCCCAGTACCAGGTGCGGCATGGATATTCGCTGTATCACATCGACATTCTGGGTGGAAGGCCATACAATCTCCCGGTTGAACTTGTCGGTAACGGCGCCCCGCAGTTCGAACTTCAATCGTGTTTCGTCCGACATCTGGCGTGGAGGTGTAAATTCGTAAAGTCCGTAACCCTCAGCCTCGGCTGCGTCGATTGCTTCTTTTATCGCCGTGGCCGCACGCGCCCATTTGGCTACGTCTCGCTCCGGAGAAATCAGCTGAATGCCCCGGTTATCTTTGAGGTTAATGTAATCCGGATTCCCGTTGAACAGCGGACTTGCCGCCCAAACCAGTGCCTTGGCTTTGACCGCCAGCGCTATCGGACGGGTTATGCGCCCGGCATCGGTTATCGTGCTTTCTATCCGGTCGGGAAGGTCGATGGCCGCCTCGTCGAGCAGCTCCACGATGTAGTCGACAACGTCGTCCACCGGGTCGCGGTATACGCGGATTTGTTCCGGCGAAGCGGAAACCGGGATGTTTTCCCGGATGACAGGTATCGGGCCGTACAGCTGCAGGAGGAAAAGGTGATAATAGGCTTTCAGGAATTTCACTTCCGATTCCCATACGATTCTCTCATAAGCTTCCAGGTCGCGGGGATTATGGATGTTTTCCAGGAAAATATTGCAGTCGCGAATGGCGGTAAAAAGGTTCACGCCGTTGTGCCGTCCGTCCCAAAAGTTATGATACGGGTCGTTTGAGTTCTGATTGCCCATCGCTATCTTGCAGGCCGAAATTTCGTTGAATGAAGCCTGATTCGGATTCCACCACATCTCGTCGCCGCCGACCATTGCCGGATAGGTCCACTGATGAGCCGGGTTGGGGAGGTAACTGTAGCAGGTGAACAGGAATTTTTCCGCCGAGATTCTGTTGGTAAAGGCATTGTCCATCGTGGGGACATCATCCGGCACAATATCCAGGTAATCGGCGCAGCTGGCCATGCATGTAAGGCCGGCGATCAATATGCATTTTAGATATTTCATTATATTTTCTTTTTAGAATTGAACGTTTACACCAAAGTTAAATACACGCTGCAAAGGGTAGGAAAACCCGTTTCCAACCATTTCAGGATCCCACATCTTAAAATAGGAAAGAACAAACAGGTTGCTGCCCGTAACGTACAGCCTGACGTTGTCCAGGGCAACCGGCTTGAGCCATCTCTTGGGCAGCGAATAGCCGATCTCCACCGTTTTCAGGCGGAGGAACGATCCGTTACGCATGAACCACGTGCTGGTTTGCTGGTTATTGGCAACGGCCGTGTTTGACAGGCGCGGCCACAGGGCAAAAATGTCCCTGTTCTCTTCGGACCAGTAACTGTCCGCCCAGTGTTGAAGCAGCGCCCTTTCGTTGTCGAACGCTTTGAGGTCATTATCGTCGCCGTCTCGGACAAAGGGAGCTGTTTTTTCAGGATTTATCCAGAAGGACGAACGGCCCGATCCCTGGAAAAAGAACGATACGTCCACGTTCCTGTAGCCGGAGGTAACGCCAAAGCCGTATATGATTTCGGGGGTAGTGGGATATCCGATGGGAACGAGGTCATTCTCGTCTATGCGGTTGTCGCCGTTGATGTCTTTATACTTGATGTCGCCTGCGCCGTAATCGCCGAACATCTGTTTCGGCGAGTTTTTCACCTCTTCGTCGTCGAGGAAAAGACGTTCCGCCACGTAGCCCCAGCGCTGGGAAATCTTCCGGTTGACGTGCGACCTCCAGGGGGTTTCCGCATAATCGGGTTCTTCGTAGATCTGATATTTGCTGACGGCATACGTAAAGTTGCCGCTGAACATGGCCCACAGGTCTTTATTGAAATATTTGTTATAATCGGCCGACATGTCAAACCCGTGTCCTTTTGCTTCCCCGATGTTGGACTGCGGACTTGCCTGCAATCCCATGGTGGTGGGAATATCTACCCGCGTCTGGAGGATGTTTGTACGCTGCTCCGTAAAGTAGTCGAACAGGAATTCGAGGCTGTTCCACAGGTTCAGCTCGAGTCCGAGGTTCATCTTCCGGCTTACTTCCCATGTGATATTCGGGTCGGCATATCTTGATATTGATATTCCGGAGCGGGTATAGTTAAAGTCATCCCCGAATGTGAACTGCTTGTTGTTATCGCTCATGTTCACCTGCGAAAGGTAGAAGAAACGGTCGTCTTCTTCCCCGATATTGTCATTTCCCACCAGCCCGTATGTCGCTTTTAGCTTGAGCTTGGAAACGGTATTCAGATAAGGCTCCATGAACTTTTCGTTGCTGACAATCCATCCGGTTCCGATTGACGGGAAAAAGCCGAAGCGTTCGTTTTTCGCAAAGCGTTCCGAGCCGTTGTATCCGAAGTTCATTTCCAGGAAATAGCGGCTGTCGTATCCGTACGTGAGGCGCCCGGCCAGTCCCACGTTCCTGTACGGCAGGGATAGCTGCAGGTTGTTGGCATTGCCGTCGAGGTATTCCCGGAGCGTGTAAACCAGCAGTCCGGACAGGTTATGCCGGTCGATTTCCTTGCTGTACTGTGCCGCGCCTTCAAAATACATCGTGCTGTTTAGCTTTTGAGGCTGCTTGTCGTAAGCCAGGTAGTCCGTGCCCGTATCGGGATTTAACGCGGTCAGCCTGTAATCGTTCAGACTTGCGGTGTTCGCCACCTGGTAGAAAAACGGCCTGAAAGAATGCTTGATTTCCAGCAGCGAATACCGGCTGACATTGAAGAGGCCTCTTATGGAAAGCCCTTTGGTTATGAAATCCAGGTTTTGCTTCAGCTCAAACTGCGCAAACATGTTGGAGCGATCGCTTGTCTTGTATCCTTTGACCGTTTCGGAATAGGGGTTCAGGTGATTGCCTGTGTCGTAATTGCCGAACAGCGTATGCTTGGTAAATTCGTTTGCCTTGTCGGCCGGATAATAGGGATGAAATAGTACGGGATTGGCGTGCATGGCCTTTTTATACAGCGCGGTGCCGCCGTCCAGCGGGCCGGAATAGTCGTCAAAGGCTCCGTAGAGGCGGACGATTGCTTCCGTCGTCTTTGTGAGGTTGATATTGACGTTCGTGCGCAATATGTAGCGGTCGATGTCGATGTTGTTGTTGAAATTGTTGCGACTGTCTTTTTTGATGATTCCGTTGTCTTTCGAGTATGCGGCGGCGATGTAGTAGCGGGCGATTTTTCCTCCTCCGCTGATGTTTAAATTGTATCGCTGGTTGAAGGTGTAGTCGTTGAAGAGTATGTTCTGCCAGTCCAGCGCCGGATAGCGCAGCGGGTCGGCGGCTTTTTCGGTGTTTACGATTTTTGCCGTCGAGTATGGAAGGGCGGCCATGGGGTCGCGGGTGCGGACGGCTTCGTTGTGCAGTCGCATGTATGTGACGGGGTCTGCGAGCTTGACCTTTTCGGTCGGCGTGGAATAAGCGCCCTCCATGCGAAACTGCACACGCACCGTGCCTTCTTTTCCTTCCTTTGTCGTTACGAGGATTACCCCGTTTGCTCCCCGTGCACCGTAGAGAGCGGTGGCGTTCGCATCTTTCATGATTGAAAAGCTTGCGATATCGTCGGTTGTGAGACGGGAGAGGTCTTCGGTGGTCATTTCGACGCCGTCTATCAGAATCAGCGGATTGGCGCGGCTCGAGGCGCCGAAGGTTGTTACTCCGCGGATGAAGAAGTCGGCGTTGTCCTGGCCCGGTTCGCCCGTCCGCTGATAGGAAATCAGGCCGGATATGCGTCCGGCGAAGGCGGTCGTCAGATTGCTTGACGGTACCTTCAGGTCGGTCGGGTCGATGGCGGTTACGGAGGCGATCACGCTTTCTTTCTTTTGAGTCGCGAAGGCTACGACGGTCACTTCATCCAGCAGGTTGCTTTTTTCGACAAGCTCGATGTTGATTTCATCCCTGTTTCCTACCGTGACGGTTTGCGTTTCCATTCCCAAGTATTGTATGACAAGCCTGTCGGCCGGATCGACGTCGATGGAGAACGTCCCGTCCATATCGGTTGCGACGCCGCGCGTGCTGCCTTCGACGGTAACGGTTGCTCCGGGCAATGGCTCGCCCCGGTCATCTGCGACTTTTCCTTTGACCGGCTTTCTTACTTGTATGACGTCGGTTGCCGGTGTCCTTTCAGTGTCTTTTCCCGCCGCATCGACATGTATCGCAGTGATGGCTAATGCGAATACTAATAATTTAATCGACAGGCGACGTTCTGTGTTTTTTACTTTTTTTGAAATCATTTCGTTGATCAGTTTACGTTTTGTTTATACATTTTTTAATATACTGTAAGGGAATTTTTCCCCGTCAGTGACGGGAAGAAATTTCCGCATGGCATATCCTTATTTCGTTTCATGGGGATTTTTCAGGATCAGTTCGTATATCCGGGGTTCTGTTCGAGGACGGCTTCCGTATTCCGTTCGATTTCGTTGTATGGTATGGGCCACAGGTTGTGGTATTCTTCCATCGACATTCCACTCGATTCAACCGGGTTGCCGTCAAGTCCGTTAAAGGAATAGTTGTATTTTTTAGTGCGCTCGACTAATTTTCCCATGCGGCAAAGGGTAAGCATGCGGAATTCCTCGAAAGTCAGTTCACGCAGCCTTTCATCCAGGATGTAATCAATATCAACATCCGCCGCATCTACCCGGGGCGCCTGCGAACGGTCGCGGACGGCGTTAATGTCTTTTGCCGCATTCGCCTTATCGCCTTTGTTTAAGTACGCCTCTGCCCGCAGCAGGTAGGTTTCTGCCAGCCG
>JAISEZ010000130.1 GCA_031263835.1 Tannerella sp. | reverse complement strand
ACCATTAACCGTTAACCGTTAACCATTGCTTTCTGCTATCAGGCGGCGGATTTGGCGGTTGAAGTCGTCTGCTGCCGCAAGCGTTTCCAGCGAAAGGTGCATGCGATAACGCCAGTAGTGATGCGGATTGGCGGGGATGTTGATACGTTCGTGCTGCGGCCGGGGGTGCCGCAGCGTGCCGCTCGAGGCTAACCAGTCCTGTAAGGGAATGACCGTCAGCATGGAGGAAGCGCTCAGGTGATTGCGCAGGATTTGTCCGGCCAGTTCGGGCGTGCAGTCTGCGGGCGCAGTCCCTTCCCCGTGCAGCACCTGCCGATAATAGCGCTGTGTCCGTTCGCGGTCTTCCTCCCACCAGTTGCGCAGCGGAGGCATGTCGTGCGTGGAAGTGGTGCAGACGGAGGCGTAGGGAAGTCTCTGCAGGTCGGCAAATTCCCGTCCGCCGGTTTTGGGGGCGCGCTCCAGCTCCAGACTCAGGATGTGCAGCCGGTTCATCACTTCGTGCACCGAATCCGGTATCATGCCCAGGTCTTCTCCGCAAATCAGCATACCGGTGCAGCGGACCATCGGGGTCAGCCGTTTCAGTGCGACCTCCTTCCAGAAAGCGCTGTGCCGTTCGTAGAAGAAGTGGAAGGAAAGCCGGTCGAACGCCTGCTGTTCTTCCGCCGTCAACTCCCTGTAGGCAAACGTCCCGGAGGCGGAAATGCGCGGATGATATTTTTCCGGCTCGCAGGGGTCTGCCAGAAAAAGCGCTTCGCCGGCGATGGCAAACAGACCGGCCCGGATGCCTGCGGCGGCGGGGTCTCTGCGTTCCCGTTCCCGGAACAGGGCTTCCACTTTCCGCTGCGTATCGCAGAAAGGCTTTAGCGTAAGATAGCCGTCACCGTCCGGCGCAAGGAAGGTTTCAACGGCTTCGGCGGCAGCGTCGCCGAACAGCTCGACTGCGTGGCGGCGGTGGATACGCGGTTTGAGAAAAGTGTCACGGAAGGGCAGGCCCCGGGATTCGATTTCTTCCGCCGTCAAGGGCAATGCCGGCCGGAAATGACCGCAGAGACCTTCCACACAGTCGACAGGGATTTCCCAGATACGGAAAAATCCCAGGATATGGTCGATGCGTAACGCGGTGAAACCCTCTTCCAGCGCACGGAGGCGTTTTTTCCACCAGCGAAAGCCGTCCGTCTCCATGACCTCCCAGTTGTACGTCGGGAAAGACCAGTTCTGCCCCCTGTCCGAGAAATCGTCCGGAGGCGCTCCGGCCTGTCCGTTTCCGTTGAAAAGGGCCGCCTCCGTCCACGCTTCCACGCTGGTACGGTGAATCCCGATTGGCAGGTCTCCCTTCAGGATGACGCCTTTCCGTCGCGCATGTTCCGATACGGCGTTGAACTGGGTGTGCAGGACGAACTGCAGGAAGCAGGTGAAGGCAATCTCCGGACAGGCCGCACCGCCGCCGGCACAGAGTTGACGCTCCCGTTCCGGGCGGTAGGTGGCGTGTTCGCCCCACCGGGAAAAGTCGGCCGTTCCGTAGCGGTCGCGATAGTAACAAAAGGCAGCGTATGGCGTCAGCCATGCCTGCGCCGTTTCCCAAAACGCCCGGAAGGCGTCGCCTGCCAGCACGGATGCGCCTTCCTGCGCAAAAAAATCGCGGCAGTAGCCGGTCTTGTTTCTTTCGACCTCCTCATAGTCCACTTCTTCTCCGGCGTTTAAGGTCTGCCGTACCCGACGGTAAAAGGCCCTTTTCCGCGCATCCTTCAATGCACCCATTTCCGTCAGCGAAATATACAGCGGATGCAGGGCATGGATGGAAATGGCGCTGTAGGGGTAGGAGTCTGCCCGCGTACGGGTGCGGGTCGTGTCGTTCACCGGCAGTACCTGAATCAGGCATTGATTCGTCTGTTCCGCCCAGTCTATCAGTAACTTCAAATCGTGCAGGTCGCCGATGCCGAAACTCTGTTCCGAGCGCAGCGAAAATACCGGTATCACCGTCCCGGCCCCCTTCCACGCGGGAAGATTCTCCCGGTACGGATAGCCGGATACCACGACCGTCGCGGCGGCAGCCTCCGGCGGGAACTGCTTCAGCATCCGGTTTTCCCCGGCTTCCCAGCGGACGGCCTGTCCCGCGGCGTCGCGGAGAAGAAACTTGTATTCCAGCGGGAATGTAATATCGTCCGCATTCAGGCGGATTTCCCATTCCGGAAAGTCGCTGCCGTCCATTTCCCTTGCCTGTTCCGGCTGCCAGCAACCCAGAACGGCCTGATTGCCGGCGATGGCCAGATGGAGGTTCTTTTCCACACGGGGATTCGGTACGCGTATCAC
Source organism: Tannerella sp. (assembly GCA_031263835.1). Lineage (GTDB taxonomy): Bacteria > Bacteroidota > Bacteroidia > Bacteroidales > Tannerellaceae > Tannerella. Next base: position 8,777 of record JAISEZ010000130.1, on the reverse strand, counting down.
CAGCGTGCGGGGGCTGTTTTCCGCCGGCGGTCCGGCGGACGCGGCGCGCGCAAAGACGGCTTTGGTGAATGCGGAAGAATAAAGCGCGATGTCCGGAAGCGTCTCCTGCCAGTAATCGTACACGTGGCACGCCTCTCCGGGCAGGTCGGGGACGAGGCGGTGTTCCCTTTCCCGCGGCTCGGCGGTCACCGTATTCCCGCCGGCATCGACCAGAAAATAGCGGTAACCGGCAGCCCCGGCGGAAGGAGGAACCGTTACCTGAAGCGTCCACCGGCCCTCCTCCCCGCGGTGCATTTCCGCCGCCTCGACAAACGGCGTTTCTCCCGTTCCGGCCATGCACAGTTTCTGCCCTGCGCCGGCCCGGTATTCAATGTGAAATGTGACTTTCATCTGAATTATAAATTATGAATTATGAATTATGCGAATCGGTAGTTATACTTCACACGGCATGGTTTTGTGCATGGACATGGAAAATAAATTATCAACACGGAGGCACAGAGGACACGGAGAAAGACACGGCGGAACGCCGTATTTCCTCCGTGTCTCCCGTGCCGGGAAAACATTTGCCCGGAGGCCACAGAGGAGGAACTTCGTTCCGCAGAACAGCAAATCTCCGTGTCCTCCGTGTCTCCGTGTTGATAATTTATTTTCCATGTCCATGCACAAAACCATGCCGTGTGAAACTACTATCTACTAACTGCTGATTCGCATGAATTATGAATTATACGGGCCATACGGCGTCCAACCGCAAAAACGAAGCATAGCATAAAACTATATTCATGTGGTGTTCAGAGTTTTCCGATAGCAAGCGGGGGTTTTCCGATAGCTATCGGAATGTCTCCCGTAGCTATCGGAATGTCTCCCGTAGCTACCGGAATGCCTCCCGTAGCTACCGGAATGTCTCCCGTAGCTACCGGAATGTCTCCCGTAGCTACCGGAATGACTCCCGTAGCTACCGGAATGTCTCCCGAAGCTACCGGAATGTCTCCCGTAGCTACAGGAATGTCTCCCGTAGCTACCGGAATGTCTCCCGTAGCTACCGGAATGTCTCCCGTAGCTATCGGAATGTCTCCCGTAGCTACCGGAATGCCTCCCGTAGCTACCGGAATGCCTCCCGTAGCTACCGGAATGCCTCCCGTAGCTACCGGAATGTCTCCCGTAGCTACCGGAATGTCTCCCGTAGCTACCGGAATGTCTCCCGTAGCTACCGGAATGTCTCCCGTAGCTACCGGAATGTCTCCCGTAGCTATCGGAAACCTCCCGGCGTGCCGAGAAAAACGAACGGCTAACTCCTGATTATTTCGCATCACCTACCCGCATTTGGAGGCGCCGCAACCGGTACAAATCAGGCATCCTTCCTGAGATACCAGCGTTTCACACCCGCAATTCGGACAGGTCTGTCCCGCGACGGCGGTTCCATTCGGCAGGTACTTCCGCAGCGCCCGTTCCACGCCGTTTTTCCACGTGTTGATGGATTCATTGTCCAGCTCCATCCCCTGTATGAGCTTGATTACCTGGTCAATCGGCATACCGTAGCGCAGAACGCCGGAAATCAGCTTGGCGTAGTTCCAGTATTCGGGGTCAAACTTTCCGTCCAGCCCTTCGAGCGTCATCTTAAAGCCGCGCTTGTTTTTAAACTGAAAATCATAATGCTTGTGCCCGTCTTCGGTGCGGCTTTTGATAATAAGGCCCTTGGCAATGTTCTTGGGCAGCATGATGCCTTCGTCGTCGTCCGCCAGACCGGTGAAGATTTCATACGGCCGTCCGTTCTGCAGTCCGACAAAGGCAATCCATTTTTCGCGGTTGTTCTGGAATTTGACCACGTCCGCCTCCAGCTCGCGCGGGCGGGTGGTCACAATCGCGGACGGCTCCGGATAGGCTGCCGGCTGCTTCTTTTTCTCCGTCGCTATCAGTACGCCGGAGCGGGAGCCTTCGCGATAGACCGTGCAGCCTTTGCAGCCGGAACGCCAGGCTTCGACATACAGCTTGTTGACCAGTTCCTCGGAAGCGTCGTTGGGCAGGTTGATGGTGACGCTGATGGAATGGTCGACCCATTTTTGAATCCGTCCCTGCATCTTCACTTTCTGCACCCAGTCCACATCCGTGGACGTCGCCCTGTAATACGGTGATTTCCTGACCAGTTCCTCGATTTCTTCCGGCGTATAGGGATGGTCGGCCGAATAGCCGCTGGCCTGCATCCAGGTCATGAACTTGTGATGGAAGACGGTGTATTCCTCGAAAGCGTCGCCCGTTTCGTCGATGTAGTCGATTCGGCTCGACGCATCGTTCGGATTCACTTTCCGGCGACGCCTGTAAACCGGAAGGAAAACCGGTTCGATGCCGGAAGTCGTCTGTGTCATCAGGCTTGTCGTACCCGTGGGCGCAATGGTCAGGCAGGCAATGTTCCGGCGTCCGTAGGTGACCATGTTCCTGTACAGCGTTTCATCTTCCTTTCTCAGGCGGTTGATGAACGGGTTGTTTTCTTCGCGTTTGGCGTCATAAATCTCGAACGGGCCGCGTTCCCGTGCCAGCAGCACGGACGAACCGTAAGCCGCCAGCGCCAGCGTGCGCTGCACCTCTTCGGCGAAATCGGTCGCCGCCTTCGTGCCGTAGCGCAGATTCAGCGCCGCCAGCATGTCGCCTTCGGCCGTAATCCCCACGCCCGTACGGCGCCCCAGCAGCGTTTTCTTCCGGATTTTTTCCCACAGAAACCGTTCAGCCCGCTTAATCTCCAGCGATTCGGGGTCGCTGTCGATTTTTTCCAGAATGCGGTCGATTTTCTCCGTCTCCAGGTCGATAATATCATCCATGATTCGCTGAGCCAGCGCCGCATGTGTCCTGAACAGGTCGAAATCAAAACGGGCGTTTTCCGTAAACGGATGAACCACATAGGCATACAGGTTGATGGCCAGCAGGCGACAGCTGTCATACGGGCAAAGCGGTATCTCGCCGCACGGATTGGTGGATACGGTGCGGAATCCCAGGTCGGCATACGAGTCCGCCACCGATTCCCGGAGGATGGTATCCCAGAAAAGCACGCCCGGTTCGGCCGATTTCCAGGCATTGTGGATAATCTTTTTCCATAACAGGGAGGCATCCGCGACTTTGGACGCCGCCGGCGCGGGCGAATCAACCGGATACTGCTGCCTGTAGGGCGTGCCGTTCACCACCGCCTGCATAAACTCGTCGTCAATCTTGACGGATACGTTGGCGCCGGTGACTTTGCCTTCCGTCATTTTTGCATCAATGAACGATTCGGCGTCGGGGTGCCGGATGGATACGCTCAGCATCAGCGCGCCCCGGCGTCCGTCCTGCGCCACTTCGCGCGTGGAGTTGGAATACCGTTCCATGAACGGCACCAGACCGGTGGAGGTCAGCGCCGAATTTTTGACGGGCGTACCTTTCGGACGGATGTGGGAGAGGTCGTGTCCGACGCCTCCCCGCCGTTTCATCAGCTGCACCTGTTCTTCGTCAATCCGGATGACGGCGCCGTATGAATCGGCCTCTCCCTCCACCCCGATGACAAAACAGTTTGACAGCGAGGCAATCTGGAAATTATTTCCGATGCCGGTCATCGGGCTGCCCTGCGGAACGATGTAGCGGAAGTGGTCGAACAGGTCGAACAGTTCCTTTTCCGACAGGGGATTGGGATACTTGTTTTCAATACGGGCGATTTCGCCGGCCAGGCGCATGTGCATATCGGCCGGCGTTTTCTCGTAGATATTCCCGAACGCATCCTTCAGTGCATATTTGTTGACCCAGACTTTTGCGGCCAGCTCGTCGCCGCAAAAATAGTCACGTGAAGCCGCGCAGGCTTCGTCGAAAGTGTATTTTTTTAAATCCATCTTCAGTCTATGTTGTACCTTTTTTGTCGGGACAAAGGTAATTATATTTTACTTCCGCTCCCAAATGATTCAACAGGAAAAATGCATCCTGTTGAAAAGTTTTTCGGAATGATTCTGTAAATACGTGATAATAATCATACTGCGTATTTTATGGAACGGCAAAAGTTTTCCGAAAATATCACGCCGCCGGATGCCGCTTTTGATGAAGATAACATCCGGAGAAGAGCCGGGTTTACCGCTCAAAATTATTCTGCTCCAAACCGCATGGCCCTGAACCTGCTTAAAAATGGGAAAACAGCGAAGGGCGGAATGAGAGATAAACGGTTAAAAGCAGGATGGAATCATACATAGCCTGGCAAACTGTTGAAAATTCAGATGCGTCAGCCCTGCCTCCCGGGAGGCTTTTTTGTTTCACTGAAAAAATATTCATACCTTTGTGTCCGAACATGCAAGATTGATGCACTAAATGAATAAGGAAGGTTGCATAATTCCCCTGTTGTTGGCAGTTCTGTTTTTATGGGCTTCGGTGACGCTTCACGCAAAGGAAAAAACCTTTACTGTGGTGATAGATGCCGGCCACGGAGGCAAAGACCCCGGGTCGGTAGGCGCCCGTGTCAAGGAAAAAACAATCAATCTTGCCGTTGCGTTGAAACTGGGCGCACTGATAAAATCCGGCCACAAAGACGTAAACGTAATATACACACGCGAAACGGATCGCTTCGTCGAATTAAACGAACGCGCCAATATTGCCAACCGGAACAAGGCCGACCTGTTTATCTCCATTCATGCCAATTCGATGAAAAAAGGGCATCAGAAAGTGAAGGGTACCGAAACCTATACGCTGGGACTGGCGCAGTCCGAAGAAAACCTGAGCGTCGCCATGCTGGAGAACTCCGTAATCCTGATGGAAGACAACTATATACAGCGATATGGCGGATTTGATCCCAATTCTTCGGAATCCTACATTATATTTGAATTTATGCAGAACAAGCATCTGGAGCAAAGCATTTCGTTTGCTTCCGAGATACAAAAGGCCTTTTCGTCGGCCAAACGTGTCAACCGGGGCGTGCGGCAGGCCGGATTTCTGGTACTGAGAGCCACCAACATGCCCAGTGTACTGGTAGAGCTTGGTTTCATCTCCAATCCGGACGAAGAACGCTTCATGCGTTCCAGTGACGGACAGAACCAGCTGGCCCGTGCTATTTACAGTTCCTTCACCCGATACAAGAAGGAACAGGATATGAAAAAAGGTCTCTACTCGCCGGCGGGAGACGTCCGTGAGGCTAACGTGCCGCCCGCCGGCTCGAAGCCCAAGCCGGAAACGGAAACGGCGCAACCGGCGCAACCCGCCCGGAACAGCTCGAAACCTGCCACATCCGCGACTCCCGATGCCCGGACGGGACAGGTCGTTTACAAGATACAAATCCTGCTGTCCGACAGGAAACTTCCGGCCAATTCGCCCCGGCTGAAAGGATACAAAGCCGACTGTTATGTGGAAGGGAAAGTGTACAAATACACCTGCGGCGAATCTGCCGATCAAAAGGAAATCCAGCAATTGCTCAAGCAGGTATCCAAAGATTTCAAGGATGCCTTTATCGTGCGTTTCAAAGACGGGAAAAGAATAAAATAAAGAATCAATCAAAAAAACAGACAGATGAAACTCAAACTTACAAAGGAAATGATCATAGGCATTGTAGTCATCATAAGCCTTACATTATTATACTTAGGCGTCAATTATTTGAAGGGAGTCAATTTATTTAAGCCGGTCAATCATTATTTTGTCTCCTGTTCGAACGTAAAGGACGTGACCATATCCACGCCTGTTTACGTCGACGGTTTCAAAGTCGGATTAGTCCGGAGCATTGCGTATGACTACTCCGCCAGCAGCAAAATCAGCGTGGAGATCAGCCTTGAAAAAAGCATGCGGATCACCAGAGGCAGTTACGTTTCGATAGAGAAAACGCTGCTGAGCGGCGCGGAACTGCATCTTCACCTGAACACGTATGTGGACGAATACCTGAAGTCCGGCGCCACCCTTGAAGGGAAAATAGCGGGCGACATGATGAGCGCCGTACAGGAAAACATCCTTCCGCAGATTTCGGAACTGATTCCGGCGCTGGATTCCATCCTCCACGGCCTGCAGACGCTGGTAAATCATCCGGCCCTGTCGCAGTCGCTGAATCACATTGAAAATACAACGGCTCAGCTGGAAGTTTCTTCCCGTCAGTTAAGCCGGTTGCTGGGAAACGACATTCCGGTGATTGCCGACAATTTGAAAACGACGAGCGGTAATTTCGTGCTGCTGAGCGAAGAACTGAAAAACCTGAACCTGACCGCCAGCGTCAATTCCCTGAACCTGACGCTCGACAATCTGAATACAATAACGACCCGGCTCCATTCGAAAGACAATTCGCTGGGGCTGCTGCTGAATGATTCTTCGCTATACAGGAATCTGAATCTGTCGCTTGACAATCTTTCAGGCTTGCTTATTGACATAAAACAACATCCCAAAAGATACGTCCATTTTTCATTATTTTAATCCTTCGGAGATGATAACTTTAGGCGGGAATGACTTTTTGCCTCCAGACTGATTTTGAATCAAAATATACAGGATGTTGAGATGACTTTCGTAATATTTGTAAGGGATTCGCATTTTTACTTAAACCATAAAGGCCTGTATATAAAGAAAATAGAAATGTAAGAATTTCTAAAACAAATTCAGCCCAACCTTTTTTCTTCGAACTCCTTATTTGGAATACTTCTATTTAACGGGGAAAAGATTATTTTTTTCAAGCCTTTGATTTGTGGGATTTTTGACGAATAGTAATAATTCAACGGGAAAAAACGAAATCTATCCCGACCTGCCGGAAAGGTCGATTTGTCATTGAATGCATTTTCTCTTCCGCTGCTAAAAGGGGTAATATTAAGTGAATACAAACAGAACGTTAACTATCAAACGGATATAAAAAGGCACAGCTTCCGCCAACCGGCGGAATTTTGTTTCCTGTAAAAAAAAATCGACCTTTGCGAGGCGATTTTAGACTATGTAATATATAAGATGTTTTTAAGAGAAATGCAACCTAATTATCAGTCATTGTGGGATAAATGTTTGGGGATTATCAAGGATATTGTCTCTGAACCGGCTTTCAGAACGTGGTTTCTTCCCGTCGTACCCGTTTCGTACGAGAACAGGAAATTTACGATACAGGTACCGACTCAGTTCTTCTATGAGTACCTGGAAGAAAACTATGTACATGTGATGAAAACGACGCTGTATCATGTTTTTGGAGAAGGAGTTATTTTGAATTACAGGGTCGTGGTGGAAAAATCCGAAAAAAACGGAACGATTGACTATCCTGCTACGAATGGCCGTACGGTAATAAGCCCTTCGCCGGTCGATCCCAAAAAAGCGCCGGAGATCCATGAGGGACATGTGCCGCGGGATTTTGACTCCCAGTTGAACCCCAATTACACGATTAACCGCTTCTATGAAGGGGTGAGCAACAAGCTGGCGCGCAGAGCCGGGGAAGCCATTGCGGACAATCCGGGAAAGGCGACCTTTAATCCGCTCTTGCTGTACGGTCATTCCGGCGTTGGCAAAACGCACCTGTGCCATGCGATCGGATTGCGTACAAGGGAAACGCATCCGGGGAAAAAGGTTTTGTACGTATCTGCCAACTACTTTCAGATTCAATATACGGACGCGGTGAGGAAAAATACAACCAACGACTTTTTGGCATTCTATCAGGGCCTCGACGTGCTGATTCTGGATGACATTCACGAGCTTGTCAATAAAGAGAAGACGCAAAACACCTTTTTCCATATTTTCAACCACCTGCATCAACTGGGTAAACAGCTGGTCATGACCTCCGACAAGGCGCCGGCGGAAATCCGCGGCATGGAAGAGCGGCTGATCACACGTTTGAAGTGGGGACTGACCACGGTAATTGAACGGCCGGATAAAGCGCTGAGAAAAAAAATCCTGAAGGAGAAAATCGAATCCGAAGGGCTTGTTTTCAAGGACGATGTGTTTGACTACATTGCCGAACACGTGACAGACAATATCCGCGATCTGGAAGGTACGCTGGCGTCCCTGATGGCTCATTCCATATTCACCAACCGGGAAATAGATGTCGCGCTGGCGCGTCAGGTAATCAAACAGAACGTGTCTGCCAAACCGGAAGAAGCCTTATCCTTTGAAAAAATCCAGAAAGTGGTTTGCGACCACTTCCATCTGGAACTGGAATTGATCTACTCGCCCTCCCGGAAACGGGAAATCGTTCAGGCGCGTCAAATCGTCATGTACCTGGCAAAAAAATACATGCACATGTCGCTTTCGTGCATCGGAAAGATTGTGGGAGGCAAAAATCATGCAACCGTACTGCACGCCTGTAACATGGTAAAAGACCAGATCGAAATCAATAAATCGTTCCGTTCCACAATGGAAACCCTCGAAGAGGCGCTGAAAAAATAAACTGTGAGAATGAGACAATGGGACAGTGTGAGGATGCATTCCGGAATGTTGCACCCGCAATCCTTCGAATTGAATATGAATAGCCCTCAATGAAGCGTAGCGATTGAGGGCTATGACGTAGAGACGCGATGCATCGCGTCTCTATAACGAACTGCACCTGTCTCCCGGACTGCGCCGGGCAAAGGGCAGACCTTGCACTAAAAAGTACCCGCTGTCTCAGGGTCTCAGTTCAGTGCGTAGGAAGTACTTCGGCCGCCGCTCTGTTTTTTGCGCAGGATGTTCTTCCGGATCAAATCCTGAATATCCCGCAACGCCGTATCGGGCGAGCAGAAATTGATATTTGCCCAGTATGACGACGTCAGCCGGCTTTCGTTCCTGTCTTCCCACAGCAGGTTAATCATTTTCACCTGCCGTTCATTCAGGCGGATGAGGCGGTACTTCTCCCAGAACTTTGATTT
>JAISEZ010000323.1 GCA_031263835.1 Tannerella sp. | reverse complement strand
GTGTTGATAATTTATTCTTTATGTCCATACACAAAGTCATGTCACGTGCCGTATAATTCATAATTTATAAAGGCGTGCGTCATTCCATACCCAAGGCGTTGCCATTGGGCTGGGTTATGCCGGGCTTTCAGCCCTTCGCCGTTACTACTGATTCGCATTAATCACTAATTTATTGGTTTTCGCAAAAAGATAAAAAGTCGATTGCAAAAACCGCTTTTAAAACGTCCTGTTCATGCCTTACTTCTGCATAAAATTAAAATGCTTTGCGAAGATCAATAATAATGGCGGTTTTGAAGTTTCTTTTTTTGTAAAAAGCACCAAAAAAGGATAGCCGGACTGTGGAATTGGGGTTTTTCGATAATGATGCCTGCTGCTTCCTGCCATTATTATTGATTTTCGCAAAAAATGAAACGCCGGCTGCGGGAATCGATTTTAAAACGCCTTGTCCCCATTTTACTTTTGCATCCAAATTAAATTCAATATGAAAAAAATCAGTATCGTATGGTTGCTGTTATACAGCACAATCGGCGGCATCTCCGCCCAGAAAATCGAATTAAAAGGCCTCGTCAGAGAAGCCAAAAGTAACGAAGCTCTGGCCTTTGTAAACGTGGTGTTGCAGACGCCGGATTCCGCGTTTGTGACCGGCGCCGTGTCGGACGACGGCGGAAGGTTTGCAGTTCCGAACATCAACCCCGGCGACTACCGGCTGGCGCTTTCCTACATCGGTTATGTAACGCAGTATATCGCGCTGGAGGGGCTGAAGGCAAACGTCACCATTCCCGACATCCTGATGGAAGAAGAATCCGTCGGCCTGGAGGCCGTCACCGTCACCGCCTCGGCCACCACAAACCGGATAGACCGGAAACTTGTTTTTCCCACCGAACGGCAGGTAAACGCCTCCAGCAACGGAGTCGACCTGTTACAGCAGCTGATGTTGCCACGTTTGCAGGTCAATGCGCTGACGCGCGCGGTGGGCCTCGCGGGCGGCGGCGAAGTGCAGCTGCGCATCAATGGCATCAAGGTGGAAGTGAATGATATTGCGGCCCTGCTGCCGAAAGACATTATCCGCGTGGAATATCACGACAACCCCGGACTGCGTTACGGCAATGCCTCTGCAGTGATTGACTTCGTCGTCCGCCGGCACGAAACCGGAGGCAACCTGGGCATCAATCTGGCGGACGCTTTTAATCTGCAAACATTTGACAGGAACAGTATCAACGGAAGAGTCAACCACAAAAAATCGGAATTTTCGATCAATTACAGTCATCAGTATGAAAATAGCTATCAAATGTGGCGCGACAATGAAGAAATCTTCCGCATGGCAGACGGTTCCGTCCTTCGCCGCAGGGAAGAAGGCGAACCCGGGCATCTTCAGCGAATACAGCAAAACCTGAATCTGACCTATAACTGGCTCAATGAAAAACGCATGTTTAATGCCACAGTTCGTTACATTGCCGACAATAAACCTCATGAAGACTATAAAGGCATACTGTACAATATGGATAGTCCGGACGATTATGTTCAGGTTTTCGACGGAGGAAAGAACAGCATTTCAAATCTCGCCCTCGACCTTTATTATCAGGAGAATCTGAAGAACGACCAGACCCTGGTGGTCAATCTCGTGGGTACAAACAACAGGGCCGACAACAGTCGCATCTATACCGAAAGTCGCGACGGCGTATATCTGACCGACATCAACAACATAGTTGTCGGCGACAAATATTCGTGGATCGGCGAGGGAATTTATGAGAAGAAAATCGGCGACAACCGTTTCAGTGCCGGACTGCGCCACACGCAATCATACGCCGACAATACCTACAAAAACGGCCACGACTACAACACCCGCATGAAGCAGGGCGAAACGTTCCTCTACGGCGAATGGAAAGGGCGGATACGGAAACTGGATTATTCGCTCGGAACGGGCGTTACCCGCTATACCTTCAGCCGCGAAGACGGAGCCGGCGATTACAGCTACTACGCCGTCAACCCGCGCCTGAACCTTTTTCTACCCCTGTCCGGCCGGTCGTCCGTTCGCCTGACGGCCAGTCTCAACAGCCATACGCCCTCGCTGTCCGAATTAAGCGCTATAGAACAGGACATCGATTCGCTCCAGATACAGCGGGGCAATCCCGACCTGAAACCCTCGCTCCGCTATTACACCGAACTGAATTATGAATGGAAAAAGGGACTTTTCTACGTGAACCTTCAGGGATGTTACAGCTATCATCCTTCGGCCGTCATGGAAGAGCGGTTCCTGGAAGGCGACCGGATTGTCAGGACCTGGAACAATCAAAAGGACTGGCAATATTTGAAGACAAATCTCTATCTCCGGGTCGGACCGGTGAAGGACATACTGACATTCGGTCTCCAGAGCGGTTTCAACCGCTACATCAGCAACGGTAATAACTACCGTCATGTGTACAACAATCCGTATCTTTTTGTAGATGTATGGGGAACATATAAAAATTTCATGCTCAATGCCGGCTACGGCCCCCTGTCCTGGGGTAATTTCTACGGAGAAACAATGACGAAGGAATCTTCGTATCACTCGCTTATGTTAGGCTATAAATACAGGAATGCAAATTTCGGTATAGGAGCCACCAATCCCTTTGCCAACGTTCACCGTCAGGATTCGGAAAGCCGGTCGGAATATGCTTCCTATAAAAGGAGTCTGTACATAAACGATTCGGCGCGTATGTTTTTCTTCACCTTCTCGTGGAACATCACCTTTGGCCGCAGTTATCAGTCCGGCGACAAGCGCCTAAACAACAGCGACGACAATGCCGGCGTCATGAATGCAGGAAAGTGAATTATACTTCACGCGGGATGGTTTTGTGCATTTCCCGTCAGGGAAATCATATCAATAGAAATAATGTACACCGCCTGTTTCTTCTTCCCTGCAAGGGATGAACAGGTAGGAAATGAATGCCCTGACGGGCAAGGTACAAAACCGGGCCGCGTGCAGTATAAATGTCACCGCAGAAGGACAAACGGAATTTCGTTTTGTGAAAGACGTTTTGTACAGGCAACTTCAACCCTTCGGGATTTATTGCGATGTCAGAAGCGTGGAGGAATAACCGGTTATGCCAAAGCGAAAAAGGATATGCTGCAATGGACGGGTTCGTCTCTTCTCCGGGTGTTAGTCTCACACCTTACCGGGTGTTAGCCTCACATCTTCCCGGGTGTTAGCCCGCCACCTTATACCACCATTTTAGCCCGCGCGCAGTATACCGGCAGCCGGCCGTTCAGAGCAGGGGAGAAAAGAGCCGCATGAACGATTCGGCGAGCCGCTTGGGAAGCGGACGTTTGAGCCAGCGTGCCGGTACGAGCTGTTCACTGCGCGTCACGTCGTCCATGAACATGGCTTTCATGCGGCCGGCAAACGAGGCCTGATAGACGAATGCGTTAATCTCGAAATTGTGTTCGAAGCTGCGAAAGTCAAAGTTGGCCGAACCGATGCAGGTCAGCGCGTCGTCCATCACGAACAGCTTGGAATGCAGGAATCCCGGCTTGTAGAAATAAACCTTGACGCCGGCTTTGACCATGTCGTCCAGAAAAGAACGGGAGGCCATTTTTACCGCCCAGGTGTCGGAGTGTTCGGGTATCATCAGACGCACGTCGACGCCGCTCAGGGCTACGGTTTGCAGGGCCTGATTCAGGTCTTCGGTCGGAAGGAAGTAGGGCGTCTGAATGTAGAGGTATTTCCGGGCGTTCATGATGCAGAAGAGAAAGGCCTGTACCAGCGTGCGCCAGGGACCGGCCGGGCCGCTGGCGGCAATTTGCAGGATGTTGTCGCTGTAAATCTTCTCCGAAGGATAGTATTCCCTGCCCTTGACCAGCTGTTTGCTGATTACGTACCAGTCAATCAGAAAGGCGGACTGCAGTCCGTGGACGCCCTTGCCGGTGATTTTGAAATGCGTGTCGCGCCAGTGGCCGGTGGAGGTGCCGTGGATGTAACGGTCGGCGATATTCATGCCTCCCATGAATCCGACCCGCCCGTCTATCACGACGATTTTGCGGTGATTCCGGTAATTGACTTTGCTCGTGAGCACCGGAAAGGCCACTTTCAGGAAGGGATAGACCTGAATGCCCGCCTGCCGCATCTCGCTGAAAAACGCGCTCTTGACGTCCCAGCTCCCGACGTCGTCGTAGATTACGCGAATCCGGATGCCCGCTTTGGCTTTGGCAATCAGCGCCTGCTGCACGTTCCGCCCGATGGCGTCATTCTTGAAAATGTAGTACTGCAAGTGAATGTGGTGTTGAGCGCGCCCGATTTCCTCCAGCAGGGCTTCAAACTTGTCGGTTCCGTTGGTGTAGAAGGACAGCGCGCTTCCGTAGAGCAGCGGATTGCGGTGATTCCGGTTCAGGAGGTTGACCAGCGGCTGATACGGCGGCTCGACGGCGCAGCGATCCTGTACCGGAGGATTGGTATGCAGCGGCCGCATGATGCGCTTGTAGGTACGCCGGGAAATAATCCGCTGCCGCCGGTTGTCCTGCCCGAAGACGAAGTAGAAGATTAGCCCCACGCCCGGCAGGAGCAGCAGGACAATCACCCAGGGAATGGTCTTCAACGGATTCCGGTTTTCCAGCAATACGACGATAACCAAACTCACAATGGAGATGGAGTATAAGGCTATCAGCGCCAAGCCTACAATTGTATTCAGTTGCATGTCCATGAACATAACCGCGTCATTTAACGGGATAAAGATACGGTTTTTAATCGTTAAATGCAAATGCGGGCAGCTGCGGTCAAGTCTTTTTGGGGGGGCGCTGCGGAAACCGGCTGAAGAGATTCCGGTTCAGAAAGGCATGTGCGCATTTTAGGAATCAGGAATTATGCAAATCAGTAGTTAGTAGATAGTAGTTAGTAGTTAGTAGAATGGATACATCGGTTCATATACAAAATCAAGTGGCCCCGGCAGATGCAGCGCCTGTTGCCGTATCCCGCCTGTACGGGCGAAAGCATTTCGCCCCTACTAACTACTAACTAACGGCGGGACGCACCGCACCAGGTTCACACGACGCGCCACAACCTGCTGCGGTACGTCGTGTGAACTTGCCGGGGGAACGTTTCATTCGTAAAGGCCTTCGCGCGAAAGCAGGTGATCCAGATTGGCCACGCCCAGCCCGATAATCGCCATCACCGTGGCCGCATGTTGCTGGTATTCGGGGATGCTTTTCGTGTACAGATCCCGTTCCGTATGCCATATCTCGCGGTAGTTGAAGTTGTATCCCCTGATGTCCTCCTCGTCCAGCGCAATGGCGGGTATGCCCCTGATGGCGAAGACGGAAGCATCCGTTCCGCTGAGGCGTACGGGTTTCCCCCGCGGCCCGGTTTCCTTCACCTCAAAGGGTATTTCGGGGTGGATGGAGGAGATCGGCGCGCAGATTTGAACGAAATCGGCATACATGGCCTTCGGCACGCTGATGCTGACGGGGGGCAGCGGGCCGCCGTCGCGGTTGAAGACGTTCGAAATCCTGTCCCACTGTTCGGGAT
>JAISEZ010000290.1 GCA_031263835.1 Tannerella sp. | reverse complement strand
GCAGATTTGCTCTGTTCTCCCGTACTGCATGAGGCCAGCGATACCGAGGCCATTCCCAAAGGAAGTCCTGCGCCTGCCAGCGCCGAACTCGCTAAAAAATCACGTCTTTTCATGACTCTGCTTTTTTTAATTGATGAATAATCACATTAGTTTAATATGAGGGACAAAAGTAATGCATTCCTTCGATACCACCAACACAAAAACAAAGAAAAGCAGGGCAAACGCATGAAAAAAAGAGAATATTTAACTGAAAAACAGGGGTAATTATGCTTGCGTTAGTGGATGCCATTCCGTATATTTATCTGACAGTCAAACAATTTAAACGGGATGAATATGCCGGATTTTGCACAACGGCTACCGGATTGTCGACAGGCATGGAAGATAAAATTCAAAGATTCAATCATTCAAAGATTCAAGGGTTCCGGCGGGAATGACTGTTGGGGCAATGCACATATGCGGCGCACAGATGATGGAACTGCAGTTCCGCTTCCGGGTAGATACTATAGCGCGGGCTAAAACAGTGAGATGAATACGTGGAGCATCAACGCTAATGCATAAGCGTCAACGCTCCTAATGCAGCGCGGCTGCCCGCCCTAATGCAGAGCGGCTGCCCGCCCTAATGCAGAGCGGGCGTCCGCCCCAGTGCAGGGCGGTCGACCGCTCCAGTGCAGGGCGGGCGACCGCCTTAATGCAGGGCGGTCGACCGCCCGCTTTAATGCCGGTACCGGACGGTGGTATCACTTCATCCCGGTCGGGAGTATAATTTATACGGGGATAATTGAACAGCTCTTATTTCAGCAGTTCTTCTATCTTGCCGACATACGCGGACCTGGCGGCAGCGCCTACCTGTTTGTCTACAGATTGTCCGTCTTTAAAGAACATAACGGTCGGGATATTCCGGATGCCATATCGGGAAACGATTTCATTGTTTTCATCTACGTTTACTTTGCCAATGATTACTTTTCCGTCATATTCGGATGCCAGCCCGTCTATAATGGGGGCTATCGCACGGCAGGGCCCGCACCATCCCGCCCAGAAATCAAGCACAAGCGGCATCCCTTCGTTCAGTACTTCATTAAAATTCTCGTCTGTAATCGTTCGTAACATAATTGCTCAATGTTTAAATGGGAAGTCAAAGGTACGAATTATTTTCATATCCGGTAGCTGTTATTTGTTAATCGCAAACTCCATTCCTTCCGTCTCATTGATATAATCTATCAAATCCTGCGAGACCTGCAGGCGTAAACTCCATGAAGACAGGTTCAAGCGTATTTGACGCTCGCCTTCCGTGATTGTGAAATGGAGCCGGGTCTTCCCGGGATTATTTTTAATGAGTGTGGACATGTCATAAAGGATTTGGCCATCCAGCCTGCTGACGGGCAATGTAATCCTGATGCTTTTAATCAGTTCGTCCTTCGTGTCCTGCAGCTGCCGGATTGACTTGATTTTGAGTTCAAACTCCGTGTCCCTCCACTGCCGGGGCTGGACGACGGCCCTGATTAACAGGTAGAGGCCTGTTTTTCCATATTTGCTGTAATCGACATAATCGTTGCCGAAGAGGGGGACTTCTCCGCTGCCGCTGAAGTCTTCCAGCTTGAGAATCATGTAGGGTTTGCCGTTTCTGGAAACACTGTCCCTGATGCCGGTCACGATGCCGCCAAACAGCAGTTCTTTCCCTTTCAGTGCGCCCATGTCGCCGATACTCGCCATGTTCGTATTGCAGACGTGATTCAGGATGATGCGGTATTCATCCAGCGGATGTGCGGACAGGTAAATCCCGATGTATTCCTTTTCCCTGTTCAGCCGTTCGAGGTCGCTCCACGCCATGCATGTCGGAATCGGCGGGCGGGCGATTTCAATCGCGTCGAAACCGCCGAAAAGCGACTGCTGGTTGGCGGATTTATCCGCATGAAAGGTGTGGCCGTAGTGCAGGAGTATCTCGGAGAAGGTCTCTCCCTTCTCGCCGGGCGTGACCAGCGGCTCGCGCCGGATATTGAGGCCGTCGAATGCGCCTGCCAGGGCGAGCGAGTCAATTACTCTTTTGTTGCAGGTGAAAATGTTGAGGCGCTCGATGAAGTCGAAGATGTCTTTGAACGGGCCGCCTTTTTTCCGCACGGTGAGGATATTGTCGACAATGCTTCCGCCCACGCCCTTGATGGCGCCCAGTCCGAAACGGATGTCGCCCTGTTTGTTGACGCCGAATTTCAGTACCGACTCGTTGACGTCCGGCCCCAGCACCTGAATGCCCATCGCCCTGCATTCGTCCATGACCTTGGTTATTTCCTTGATGTTCGAACGGTTCCGGCTCAGTACGGCAGCCATGTATTCGGACGGATAATGGGCTTTCAGGTAGGCCGTCTGGTATGCTATCCATGAGTAGCAGGTCGCATGGCTTTTGTTGAATGCGTACATGGCGAACTTTTCCCAGTCTCTCCAAATCTTATCCAGTACGGCCTGGTCGTAGCCGTTGGCTTTTCCTCCGCTGATGAACTTTTCCTTCATTTCGTTCATCTTGTCTATCATTTTCTTTCCCATTGCCTTGCGCAGCGTGTCGCTTTCGCCCCGCGTAAAATTGGCCAGCAAACGGGACAGCAGCATCACCTGCTCCTGATAGACGGTAATGCCGTAGGTGTCTTCCAGATAACGCTGCATAACGGGAATGTCGTATGAAATCTTCTCGCGACCGTGCTTCCGGGCGATAAACGACGGGATGTATTCCATCGGCCCCGGGCGGTAGAGCGCGTTCATGGCAATCAGGTCTTCGAATTTGGACGGCTGTAAATCCTTCAGATGCTTCTGCATACCGGCCGATTCAAACTGGAAGACGCTGGTCGTTTTGCCCTGACAGAACAGTTCATACGTTTTTTTGTCGTCGAAGTCGATACGGTCAATATCAATCTGTTCTCCTCTGGTTTGGGCGATGTTTTCGAGCGCTTCCCGGATGATGGAGAGGTTTTTCAGGCCGAGGAAGTCCATCTTAATCAGTCCCGTTTCCTCGATTACAGACCCTTCATACTGGGTGACGAGGATGTTTTCGCCGGTTTCCTTGTCTTCGGCGATGCTGACGGGCACGATGTCCGAAATATCCTGCTGTCCGATGATGATTCCGCAGGCGTGCACGCCGGTATTGCGTACGTTCCCTTCCAGTTTCTGGGCGAATTTCAGCGTATTGCGCAGAAGCGGGTCGTTACTGTTGGCCGCCTGTTTCAGTTCGGGCACGTATTCGATGGCATTTTTGAGCGTCAGTTTCCGGTCGGGAATTTTGTCCGGCACCAGTTTGGCCAGGCGGTTGGATTCGTTCAGCGGCAACTTCTCCACGCGCGCCACGTCCTTGATGGCCATCTTGGTCGCCATCGTGCCGTAGGTGATGATGTGAGCCACCCGCTCCTGTCCGTATTTTTCCGTCACCTGCTTCAGGACTTTGCCCCGTCCGTCGTCGTCGAAGTCGATGTCAATATCGGGCATGGAAATACGGTCGGGATTGAGGAAACGCTCGAACAGCAAATCATATTTGATGGGGTCTATATTGGTAATACCCAAACAGTATGCCACTACCGAACCGGCAGCCGAGCCGCGGCCCGGCCCGACGGATACACCCATTTCCCTGGCGGTGGCAATAAAGTCCTGCACAATCAGGAAGTAGCCCGGAAAACCCATCGTCTTCATCGTGGTCAGTTCGAAATCAATACGCTCCTTCAGCTCGTCCGAAAGCCCGTCTCCGTAACGTTCACGGACGCGCTGCATCGTCAGGTGGGCCAGGTAGTCGGCCTCGAGCTTGATACGGATGACCTTATCGTAACCGCCCAGCCGCCGGTAGTTCTTTTCCTCAAATTCCCGTATCAGGTCGGGTTCCGAATATTTCAGGCGGTAGCTTTCCTCGGTGCCGAAAGACGGGTCAATCTGATAGAATGGCATCAGCGCCTCGGAGTCAATCGAGTAGAAGGATACTTTTTCGGCAATTTCCAGCGTATTGGCGAGCGAATCGGGGAGGTCGGCAAAAATGGCGTTCATCTCGGCCGTTGTTTTCAACCATTCCTGCTGGGAATAGCGCATCCGTTTCGGGTCGTCGATATCCTTGCCGGTACTCAGGCAAATCAGGCGGTCATGCGCTTCGGCGTCGTCTTCGTTGACAAAATGCACGTCGTTGGAAGCAATCAGTTTAATATCATGCTTGCGGGCAAGTTCAATCAGCACCCTGTTGACCTCCACCTGTTTGGGATATATCTCCCGGTCGGCGCCCGGCTTGTCGGTTTCGTGACGCTGGAGTTCGAGGTAATAATCGTCGCCGAAAAGACGCTTGAACCAGAGGACGGATTCTTCGGCCAGGTCGTTCCGTCCGTTCATAATCCATTGCGGCACTTCGCCCCCCAGACACGCCGAGCAAACAATCAGGTCTTCGTGATACTTCTCCAGCAGCGCCTTGTCGATGCGCGGATTCCGGTAAAAGCCTTCCGTCCAGGACAGCGAAACCGCCTTAATCAGGTTTTTATAACCTTTGAGCGTCTTAGCCAAAAGAATCAGGTGCCATCCGCCGAGGTCTTCTTTCGAGGATTTGCTTTCGCGGCCGTTGCGGGCACAGTAACATTCGCAACCGATAATCGGCTTGAACAGCTTTTCGTTACATTCCCTGATTTTCCCGGACAGTTCTTCCCTGCGCCCGTTTTCCTCCGGACCCGGATGTTCCCCGTCTTCGAGCGTTTTCAATTCGCTTTCGTACTCCCTGACGGCTGCCAGATACTTGCCGTTTCTTTTCCTGACTTTGTTGTAAAACTCCTTGACGCCAAACATATTGCCGTGGTCGGTGATGGCCATGGCTCTCATACCGTCGTCCTGCGCCTTGTCGAGCAGCGCATCAATCGACGCCTGTCCGTCCAGCAGGGAATATTGCGTATGTACGTGTAAATGAACAAATGACTCCATATAAATGATATTTCCAATGTGTAATGCAAAATGCGTCCCAAAGGTAAATGATATTTTGAAAGGATGCAAAATTAGTTTTCAACAGCAGGGAAAAAGAGAATGGAGAATAAGGCATTCCCGCCGGGATGTGGGAGTATTCATTTTCGCATTTTCTCATTGGCTGATTGCAACGACCTCGATCTCGTCCCCCCTAAATGATTTAGTGATGCGAAATAAACAGGATATAAAATTCAAAGATTCAATCATTCAAAGATTCAAGGGTTTTCGGCGGGAATGACTGATTGGATCAATATAACTACAACTGCAATTCACATTTCGGACATATGCAAACGGAAAATTTTGAATTTCCTCCGGAGATCTATCTGGAGACAACCGACTCCACA
>JAISEZ010000284.1 GCA_031263835.1 Tannerella sp. | reverse complement strand
CGTCCGATTGCCGTACTGATGGCTTTCATGGCCTGTTTCGTTATCGGGTGGGTGACGTACTTCACGTTGCCGGTATCGCTGTTGCCCGACATTGCCATCCCGGAGATTACGGTGCAGGTGAGCGGGCAAAACACCTCCGCACGCGAACTCGAAAACACCGTCGTCAAGCCCGTCCGGCTGCAACTCATGCAGGTCGGTCATCTGCGCGAGATTCAGACCGAAACGCGCGACGGCGCCGCCGTGATTCGTCTGCACTTTGATTTCGGCGTCAACACCAACCTGGCCTTTATCGAGGTCAACGAGAAAATCGACGCCGCCATGAACTACCTGCCCCGCGACGCCGAACGGCCGCGCGTCGTCAAGGCCAGTGCAACCGACATTCCCGTCTTCTGCCTCAACCTTACCCTCAAGCGGGATGCAGACCCTTCCACCGCGGACGGGACCGCCTTCCTCGACCTCTGCGAGTTTGCCGAAACGGTCATCAAACGGCGCATCGAACAGCTGCCCGAAGTGGCCATGGTCGATGTGACCGGCCTGATTAACCGGCAAGTGCAGATTGTACCCGACATGAAACTGCTGGAAATGGCCGGCATCTCGCTCGACGACCTCGAACAGGCGCTCGCCGCCAACAACATCGAGCCGGGCAGCATGACCGTGCGCGACGGCTACTACGAATACAACATCAAGTTCTCCGCCCTGCTGCGCACGCCCGAAGATGTGGAAAACATCTTTCTCCGCAAACAGGAACGGCTTTTCCGGTTGAAAGACCTTGCGAAAGTCGCCGTGGTGCCGGTACGCGAAACCGGCCTCTCGCTGGCAGGCGGCAAACGCGCCGTCACGCTGGCCATCATCAAGCAGGCCGACGAAAGCATGGAGGCCATGAAAACCTCCCTGCACGAAGTCACCGAATACTTCGCCTCCGTCTATCCGGACATGGAATTCAGCATCTCGCGCAACCAGACCGAACTGCTCGACTATACCATCTCGAACCTCAAGCAGAACCTTTCGCTGGGATTCATCTTCATCTGCATCATCGCCGTCCTTTTCCTGGGCGACGTCAAAAGCCCCGCCGTCATCGGCCTGAGCATGGTCGTCAGCATCGTGGCGAGTTTCCTTTTCTTCTACCTGTTCCACATGTCGCTCAACATCATTTCCCTCTCCGGACTGATTCTGGCGCTCGGAATGATGATTGACAGCGCCATCATCGTCACCGAAAACATTGCCCAGTACCGCGCGCGCGGCAGCACGCTCGAGGAAGCCTGCTCGCTGGGGACGACGGAAGTCATCACCCCGATGCTCAGTTCCACACTGACCACCATTGCCGTCTTCCTGCCCCTGGTCTTCATGAGCGGCATCGCCGGCGCCATCTTCTACGACCAGGCCTTCGCCGTCACCGTCGGGCTGATGGTTTCCTACTTCACCGGCATCATGCTGCTGCCCGTCCTCTACAAGCTGGCCTACGGGCTTGCCGAACGCTATCCCCGGCTCAATATCCGGGTGCACAATCCGGTAAAGGAGCATACCATGGACGGCTTCTACGACCGGGGCGTCGATTTCGTCTTCCGTCACAAAACGGGAACCATGCTCTTCCTTCTGATTACATTTCCGCTTTGCGTCTGGCTGTTCTACCAGATACCCAAGAGCCGGATGCCGGACATCGACCAGAACGAGCTTGTCGCCTTTGTGGAATGGAACGAGAATATCCATGTGGACGAAAACCGCGCGCGAATCGACCGCCTCTGCCGCGAGACGGCTTCCGGGGCAGACGAATACACCGCATACGTCGGGCAGCAGCAGTTCCTGCTCAACCGTGACCGCGAGATGTCCATCTCCGAGGCCGAACTTTATTTCAGGACGCCCCTCCCGAAAGACATCGACCCGCTCCGGCAGCGCATCGCGGCATGGCTCGACACGCACTATCCGGCAGCCGTCTTTTCCTTCTCGCCGCCCGAAACCGTGTATGAAAAGATATTCAACACCGGCGAGGCCGACATTGTCGCCGAACTCTACGCCCGTAACCGGAATGAAACGCCCCAGCCCGCCACCATCCACGCCCTCGAAGCGACGCTCCGCGAACAGACCGGTCTTGCGCCCACCGGCATCGCCTTCGACAACCAGCTCAACATCGTTGTCGACCGCCAGAAACTGTTGCTTTACAACGTGGACTACAATGAAGTGTACCGTATGCTGAAGACCGTTTTCAAGGACCACGGCATTGCCACGCTGCGCTCCTACCAGCAGTACCTGCCCATCACGCTGGCGGGCGAAACGGCTTCGGTGGAAGAGATGATGCGTCACACGCTTGTCCACACACGTCCCGACGACCGGGGACATGCGGAAGCCGTGCCGCTCCGCTCCCTGATTCGCATCACGCCCGGCGAAGATTTGAAGACCATTACCGCCGGCAAAAACGGCGAGTTCATCCCTTTCCGCTTCTACCACGTGACGGATGCGTCGCAGCTGCAGGCCGGCGTCCGGCAGGCTGTCCGCCACGCCTCGCTCCATGAGGCCCGCGAAATGTGGGATGTGGATTTCTCCGGCAGCTTCTTTTCGAACCGCCGCATGTTGAGCGAACTGGTCATCATCCTGTTTGTCTCCATTCTGCTGATGTATTTTATTCTGGCGGCGCAGTTCGAGAGCTTCCTGCAACCGCTTATCGTGCTGCTGGAGATACCGGTCGACACGGCGGCCGCGCTGCTTGTCCTGTGGATTTGCGGCCATTCGCTGAACCTGATGTCGGCCATCGGCATTGTCGTCACGTGCGGTATCATCATCAACGACTCCATCCTCAAACTCGACGCCATCAACGAACTGCGCAAAACGGGCGTCCCGCTCATGGAGGCCATACACGAAGCCGGTCGTCGCCGTCTGCGTCCCATCGTCATGACTTCGCTCACGACCATCTTTGCGATGGTGCCGCTCCTGTTCTCCTTCGACATGGGCAGCGAACTGCAGAAACCCCTTTCCATCGCCATGATTGCCGCCATGCTGATTGGCACGGCCGTGAGCCTGTTCATCGTTCCGCTGGTGTACTGGTTCATCTACCGGAAAGAAGAAGCAAAATGAAGGATGACTCTGCTCCCGTGTCCATATTTTACATGTCCCCCGGCATGTGTCTTGCAGTCTGAAACGCGATTGTCCTGTATTTGTTTCGCCCCGTTATATGCTTCCGTCCGTCAGCGTTGCTGACGGACGCAGTTCTGCAAAAACCGCCCCGTCAGCAATGCTGACGGACGCAGTTCTGCAAAAACCGCCCCGACAGCAACGCTGTCGGACGCAGTTCTGCAAAAACCGCCCCGACAGCAACGCTGACGGACGCAGTTCTGCAAAAACCACCCCGACAGCAACGCTGACGGACGCAGTTCTGCAAAAACCACCCCGACAGCAACGCTGACGGACGCAATCCGGAAAAAACTGCTCCGTCAGCATTGCTGACGGAGGGAATCCGGGCAGGAATGGCTCCGTCAGCATTGCGACCGCCTTGAATCAGGACGGAGGAAATCAGATTTCGACCGGCGCGACATTTTGAATCACCCCCGTTGATGGCTTCCGGCCCGGTATTGATAATAAATCCGTATCTTTGTCCTTTGATGGAAATATGAAAGGAATGAGACAATGAGTAAAGAACCGTTGATATTGATTACGAATGACGACGGCGTTGAGGCCGAGGGTCTCAGGACGCTGGTGAAGAGCCTGGACGGACTGGGGCAACGGGTTGTTTTTGCGCCGGACGGCCCCCGTTCGGGCATGTCGAGCGCCATTACGTCGACGGTGCCGATCGACTGTACGCTGCTGCACATGGAAGAAAAGCTGACAGTGTTCAGCTGTACGGGGACGCCGGTGGACTGCGTGAAGCTGGCCATCAACGAAATACTGGGCAAACAGCCCGATTTGCTGGTTTCCGGGGCAAATCACGGTGGAAATCAGGCTATCTGCGTGCATTATTCGGGCACGATGGGCGCCGTGGTGGAGGGATGTATTTTCGGAATACCTTCGCTGGGCGTGTCGCTGGCCGGCTACAGGCCGGAAAGCGATTTTTCGGAGACGTGCCGACTTGGACGGATTGTCGCCGAACGGATGCTGAAGGAGGGGCTGCCGCGGGGTACGTACTTGAATCTGAATGTGCCGAACCTGCCCCGGGTAAAGGGGATTGCGGTTTGCCGTCAGGCGGACGGGCGGTGGATCAAGGAGTTTTTCCGGACGGAAAACCCGGACGGAAAACCCGGCTACCAGCTTGCGGGCGAGTTTATGAACCTGAATCCTGCCGGGACGGATTATGACACGCAGCGACTGGACGAAGGCTATGCGTCGCTCGTCCCCGGACGGATTGACGTGACCGACTATGCGTTTCTGGAAACGCTGAAGCAGTGGGATCTGCAAATTTAACGGATATGCCGGCTGACGGATGAAATACTTTCTCATAGCGGGCGAAGCTTCCGGCGATCTGCACGCCTCCAATCTGATGGTCGCATTGAAGGAGCGGGATCCTGAAGCGGACTTTCGCTTTTTCGGAGGCGACCTGATGCAGCAGGCGGGTGGCCCGCCGGTGAAGCATTACCGGGAGATGGCCTACATGGGCGTCGTACCGGTGCTGTTGCATGCCCGTACGATTCTGCGCAACATGCGGATTTGCCGCGAAGCGATTCGCGAGTTCCGGCCGGATGCGGTGATACTGGTGGATTATCCGGGCTTCAACCTCAAGATAGCCAAATTCGTAAAGATGGAATTGCAGTTGCCGGTGTATTACTATATTTCCCCGAAAATATGGGCGTGGAAAACGTACCGCATCCGTTCGTTCCGTCGCTATGTAGACCGGATGTTCTGTATTTTCCCTTTCGAGCCGGCCTTTTTTCAAAAGTTGAATTATCCGGTGGATTATGTCGGAAATCCGTCGGTGGATGCCGTGGCCGCATACCGCGAACAGGCCGGCTGCCGCAAAGATGCCTTCTTCCGGACAAACGGCCTGACGGGACAGCCATTGCTTGCATTGATGGCCGGAAGCCGCCGTCAGGAAATCAGGAAAAACCTGCCGGTCATGCTTGCGACGGCTTCGTCCTTCCCGGATCATCAGTGCGTGATCGCCGGCGCTCCGGGGCTGGAACGGCAGGACTACGAGCCTTGCATGGGCGGGAAGGCGATTCCGGTGATTTTCGGACAGACGTATGCGATTCTGGAGCACAGCCATGCCGCACTGGTGACCTCGGGTACGGCGACGCTGGAGACGGCCCTGTTCCGCATTCCGCAGGTGGTATGTTATTATTTTTGGGGCGGGCAGTTAGTGAATTTCCTTTTCCGGCATTTTTTCCATGTTCCGTATATTTCGCTGGTAAACCTGATTGCCGGACGCGAAATTGTCCGGGAACTGTTCGGCGCCGAGTTCACGCGCGAACGAATCCAGGCGGAACTGGATCGGCTGCTGTATAATGCTGCCGCTCGCGACCGGATGCTGAAAGGTTATGACGAAGTGATTCGCGCGCTGGGACAGCCCGGCGCATCGCAACGCACGGCAACGCTGATTCTGGAAGCGCTTGCCAACGATAGAAAATGTGAGAATGAGTCAATATGCCAATGAGCCAATTCATTTTCACAACAGGGCAAAAGCCCTTTACAAATATTCTAATCTTATTCATGCGAATCAGCAGTTAGCAGTTAGGAATTGTCCGGAAATAAACAGTACATTATTTCCGGACAACCACTAATCACTAATCACTAATCACTAACCACTAATCACTAATTTCCATTTTTCTTGTGCGGTCGGTTTCCTCCGTCATTCGGACGTGTACGGTATCGGCGGGGAGAAGCTGTGCGATTTTCTCCGGCCATTCGATGAAACACAGGGCGCCGCTGTAGAAACAGTCTTCGACGCCGATGTCCTGCGCTTCGGCCGGCTGGCGGATGCGGTAGAAATCGAAATGATAGACCAGTTCGCCCGTTGTGGCGCTGCGGTATTCGTTGACGATGGCGAAGGTGGGA
Organism: Tannerella sp.; assembly: GCA_031263835.1. GTDB lineage: Bacteria > Bacteroidota > Bacteroidia > Bacteroidales > Tannerellaceae > Tannerella. Next base: position 4,429 of record JAISEZ010000284.1, on the reverse strand, counting down.
CTGCCAACGGCGTCTTCCACGCCCAGCGCCTCACATACGGCCTTGATGAACGTTGTTTTCCCGACGCCCATTTCGCCGTGAAAGGCAAATACGGTGCGGTCGCCCATGGCACGGACAAATTCCGCAGCCGCCCGGCGGATGGTTTGCAGGTCATTGACGACAAGTATCATGAGCGTTTATCTGGGTTGCATGGAGATGAAGGGAATCAGCATCTCTTCGAGCGAAATGCCGCCGTGCTGGAACGTGTCCCGGTAATACGAAACGTAATAGTTGTAATTGTTCGGATAGGCGAAAAACGATTCGTTGGTGGCGAAGATGTACCGGGTGCTCAGGTTAGGCGACGGCAGCCCCGCCCTGGCAGGTTCCTTGATTTCGAAGATATGCTTGGAGTCGCAGCTCATGTTTTTCCCCATCTTGTAGCGCAGGTTGGTGCTGGTGTTCCGGTCGCCCACCATCCTGACCGGATTGTCCACCTTGATGGTGCCGTGGTCGGTGGTGAGGATGACCCTGTATCCTTTTTCGGCCAGACTCTTGAACAGTTCCAGCGTCGTGGAATGCTGAAACCACGAGCGCGTCAGACTGCGGTAGGCAGCTTCGCTCTGCGCCAGTTCGCGAATCATCTTGCTTTCCGTACGGGCATGTGAAAGCATGTCGACGAAGTTGATGACAATGACGTTCAGCTGATTGTGCTCCAGCGAGGAAAGGTTGTTCAGCAGCCTCTCGCCGTACTGCGACTCGTAAATCTTGTGATACGAAAAGGTATATTTCTTGCGGAAACGCTCGATTTGGGTCTGAATCAGCGGTTCTTCATTGATGTTTTTCCCCTCTTCGCTTTCCTCGTCGACCCACAGTTCGGGAAACATCTGTTCAATCTGGACGGGCATCAGACCGGAAAAAATAGCGTTCCGGGCATATTGCGTGACCGTCGGGAGGATGCTGTAATACAGGTTTTCGTCGAACGTGAAGTAGTCCGACAGCAGGTTTTTCACCACCCGCCACTGGTCGAGGCGGAAATTGTCAATCAGGATAAAAAACAGCTTTTCGCCGTTGTCCAGCAGCGGGAATACCTTCTTCTTGAAAAGGTCGGGACTCATCAGCGGCCGCTGTCCGGGGTCCTGAATCCACTGGAGGTAGTGTTTCTTCACAAACTTGCCGAAGACGCGGTTGGCTTCCTGCTTTTGCATGCGGAGCAGCTCCTTCATCTGCGCCTCTCCTTCCTCGAGTTCCAGTTCCCAGTAGATAAGTTTCCGGTAGAGTTCAATCCAGTCGCCGGTTGTCAGGGAATCGTTGATTTGCATGCCGATACGGGCAAACTCCTGCTGGTATCCGACCGTCGTTGCACTGGAGATGATGTCGCTTTTGTGGAGGTTCTTCTTGATGGAAAGCAGCAGCTGGTTGGGGTTGACCGGCTTGATAAGGTAATCGGCAATCTTGTTGCCGATGGCCTGGTTCATGATGCTTTCTTCCTCGCTTTTGGTGACCATCACGACGGGTACGCCCGGGTCGATGCCCTTGATGGCGGACAGGGTCTCCAGGCCGGTCAGTCCCGGCATGTTCTCGTCCAGAAAGATGATGTCGAACGTCTGTTCGCGGCAATATTCAATGGCGTCCTGCCCGCTGACAACGGGCGTAATCTCGTATCCTTTCTCCTGCAGGAAAAGGATGTGTGGCTTCAGCAGGTCGATTTCATCGTCTGCCCATAAAATCCGTTCTTTTTTTACTGTCATTTTTTTCGGGATTGGCGTTTGCCTGTTTCGTGATATAAACGGTGAAAAAACGGAATAAGTATACGGGTGCGGCGTAAAAATTTTTCGGGGATTGAAAAAAAGTTGTATTTTTGTATGGGTTTTGATACTAAATAAAAACGGATATGCAACAAAATGACATCTTTAACCGGCTTCAGAAGTTTCTGCACGAAACGGAGGGGGATTTTCATATCCTTGAACAGCGGGTGCCGGTGGACATTCAGATGGAATATTTCAATTATTCCGGCCAGCTGCGCAAGTCTCTGCCCCGGTTGAGCGAAGCGGACTGTGAAGAGTATCTCGCCCGGCTGCGTTCGCCGGACGTCCCGACGAAGCGTAAAAAGCGGCTTCTCTCCACGATGGCCGTCTCCAAACAGGCCAAGGCATACGGGATATTGAAGCAGTTTGTGGGGGAATGTGAGCCGGAGCTAAACTACTGGGCATATATGGCGCTGATGGAAAGCCGGATGACGCTGGAATCCGACCTGTCCGACGAAAGGCAAATCTACATTTCCACCGGACTGGGAGGAGAAGGGCAGCGGCTCCGGTTCTTCCTGCTGCTGGTTTCTTCTTCCGATGCGCTGTTTCTGGACTATCAGCGGCAAGTGATTGAGCGGGAATGTGCCTATTTCCTGTCCCGGGAAAACGGGAAAATCGAACGCCTGACCATCCGGGAAAAACATGTGGAACTGCTCGTGTTGCTTCCGATACAGACAAATCTCAAATCTCTGGCGGAGAGAATCATTAACGAATGTAATCAGTACGGTAATTTTCTGTCGAAAAATATGACCATAACGAATGTGAAGGAGTTGAACGACGACGAAATCGCCAAAATTCTGCAAATGAATGGAAATCATCAGGCAGGGTCTTAAATACGGAGTAGTAGGCATCGGAAACACACTGCTTACGCTGGCGGTCATCCGAATCATGACCCGGTACGGCGGATGCCCCCACACGTATTCGAACTTTACGGGATATGCCGTCGGTTTGATAAACAGTTACCTGTGGAACAGGCAGTGGACGTTCCGCAGCAATATAAACTGGAAAAGCGGCGCCGTTCGCTTTTTCGGCGTATTTGCCGTGTGCTACGTGCTGCAGCTGGGTGTGTTGCTGCTGCTGAACCGGTATTGCCCGGAACATCCGCCGGCGTATGACTTTTTCAGTCCCCTGCTGCTCCGGTTCAATGTAGACCCGCTGTTCTACAATCAGGTGCTGTCCACCGCTTTTTATACGGTCATTAATTTTATAATCAATAAATTTTATACATTCAAAACTTAAACAGTCATGGAAAAACTGTCCATTATTATCCCCTGCTACAACGAAGAAGCTTCGCTGCCCGCGTCATACCGGCGTACCCGGAACGCACTGGACAGCATCGCGTACGACTCCGAAATCATTTATGTAAACGATGGAAGCCGGGACCGGACGCGGACAATGCTGGACGAAATTGCCGCAGCAGACGCGCAGGTCAAAGTGATTCATTTCTCCCGGAATTTCGGACATCAGCCGGCCGTATCCGCCGGCATCCAGCATTGCGACGCCGACTGGGCAATCGTCATGGACGCCGACCTGCAAGACCCGCCGGAACTGATTCCCGACATCCTGCAACACTGCAGGAACGAACAGGCCAACAGCGTTTACTGTGTTCGCCGGTCGCGCGAAAACGAAAGCTGGTTCAAGCGTTTTTCCGCCAAATTCTTCTACCGTACGCTGAACCGGATGGTGAGCGAGGTGAAATTTCCGCTGGACACGGGCGATTTCCGGCTGATTGACCGGAAAATCATGACCGAGTTCAGGAAGTTGCACGAACACGGGAAATACATTCGCGGCCTGGTCAGCTGGATTGGCTTCAGGCAAGTCCCGTTTTATTACGAACGGAAGGCGCGCATGGCCGGCGAAACGAAATATCCTTTTCGCCGGATGCTGGGATTCGCCTCGACCGCCCTGCTGTACTTTTCCAAAAAACCGCTCCAAATGGTGATGGGACTGGGATTCCTCGCCGTACTGATAGGTATTTTCCTGGCCATCTGGTTCACTTTGGGCAAAATCTACGGTTTCAGCAATGCCGAAACAGGCTGGACATCCCTGATTACCACCATCACTTTTTTCGGCGGCGTCCAGCTGCTGACGGTGGGCGTACTGGGACAGTATATCGGCGTGCTTTTCGACGAAATCAAAAACCGCCCCGAGTATATCATCGACGAAAAACGGAATTTCTCCGACAGCGAACAAAAAACAAATCAAATTGAACGCTGATGTCATGCGTCATGTCCTGATACAGCTATAGTTAAACACTTCAGTACATGACAAAAATCAGACAGGTCGATGCACCCGCATTAGAATCGTCGTTGATTCTGCCCTGGAATCGTCATTGATTCTGCACTGGAATCGTCGTTGATTCTGCCCTGGAACCGTCGTTGATTCTGTACTGGAATCGTCGACGCTCTATCTCACTGTTTTAGCCCGCGCGAAGCATAAGCATTTTCCCGCCATCGGGATAAATTCCGGCGTTATTCACAGGCTACGTCTGCGGCATGATGCGGCCACTTTTGAAATGCCCCCCTATTTCTCCGGAGTTCAGGTTATCCGGTATTTTTCCTATCTTTGTCTCCCGATTATAAATGAGTGAACTATGCAGTTGACAATTGACCAAAAGGATACGGAGAAGTTTCGCATGGTAGGCG
>JAISEZ010000152.1 GCA_031263835.1 Tannerella sp. | reverse complement strand
AGTATTTCATCCGTAGATATTTCTCCGGTTATTTCACCCAGATAGTGCATACATTCGCGGATGTCCTGTGCCACGAAATCGCCCGATACGCCTTGTTGCAAACCTTCTTCCACGCGGCGGATGGATTCGAGCGCCCTGGACAGGGCTTCGTAATGGCGCACGTTGGCGACCATAAAATCTTCGCTGTGCACCGCGGACAAACCGGCCGACTCAAGCAGTGCCGCCTCCAGCGCTTCGGTATTCTGCTTGAATTTGGCGGAAAGATAAATCCGTCTGGCCGGGATTTGCGGCAGAAACTCTTCCTCCAATACCTGTTTTTCCTCCGCCGAAATCCGGTCTATCTTGTTGATGATGATGATTAACTGTTTGTTTCCGGTCCTGGGAATGATTTTTTCGGCAATGTGCTCTATCTTTTCGCTGAACCGGGTGGCGTCAATCATCCAGACAACAATGGTTGCCTGACTGATTTTCTGATAAGTGCGTTCGATACCCAGTATCTCCACCTCATCGCCCGTATCGCGAATGCCGGCGGTGTCGATGAAACGGAACGAAATCCCGTGTATGTTGACCACGTCTTCAATCACGTCGCGCGTTGTGCCGTGAATTTCGGAGACAATGGCCTTCTCTTCATTCAGCAGGTGATTCAGCAGCGTCGATTTTCCCACATTCGTCTCGCCGACAATCACTACCGGTATCCCGTTTTTGATTGCATTCCCCATGCCGAACGACCGCACCAGACGGGAAAGATGGTCTCTTATCTCCGAAGCCAGACGGTTCAGCCGGGTCCGGTCGGCAAATTCGACCTCCTCTTCGCCGAAATCCAGCTCCAGTTCAATCAGGGAGGTAAAGTCGAGCAGCTGCGAACGAAGCCGGCTCAGTTCGCGGCTGAACCCGCCGCGCATCTGGTTCATGGCCAGGCGATGTGAAGCGGCCGAAGAGGAGGCTATCAGGTCGGCAACCGCTTCCGCCTGTGACAGGTCCATTTTGCCGTTCAGGAAAGCGCGCTGCGTGAACTCGCCGGGACGGGCCGAACGGCAGCCCTCCGCCGTCAGCAGCTGCAGAATCCGCTGCTGGATATAGGGGGAACCGTGACACGTGATTTCCACCGTATCCTCGCCCGTGAAGGAACGGGGCGCGCGAAACAGGGATACCGTCACTTCATCTATCCATTCGTCACGGTGACGGATGCTGCCGCAGGTGACGGTGTACGCCGGCCGCGAGAGCAGATTTCTCCCCTCCGTGCGGGGGAAAAACAGGCGGTCGCAGACGGGTATCGCTTCGGGGCCTGAAATACGGATGACGGCCATGCCGCCCGTTCCCGGAGCGGTTGACAGGGCGCAGACTGTTTCGTTCACAGGGTTGATAATTTATATTTTCGTGTTCCGAGGCCGATTTTCTCGGCGTGTTCCAGTCCGGCCTCCCAGTGCGTGTCGGGGTGTATCAGGCGGAACTTGTCTTCTCCCTCCAGCGACGCGTCCGGATGCTTTTCGGCCAGTTTGCTTCCGTTCAGCGCCGGCGCCTGCATCACCATATCGGCGCAGGCCTGGTCGAGCGCCACGGGGTCAAAGGATGCCAGGATGCCCAGGTCGGGCACGATAGCGGCGTCGTTGTGATTCCAGCAGTCGCACTCCGGCGACACGTCCATGATGAAACTCACGTGAAAATGCGGCTTGTCCAGCACCGCCGCCCGGGCATATTCCGCGATTTTGCAGTTCAGCCGTTCGGACGTGTCGCCTTCGCCCATCACGGCGCCGTCGTACTGGCAGAGGGCGACGCACTGCCCGCAGCCGACGCACCTGTCATAGTCGATGACAGCCTTCCGGTGGCCGTCGAGGCGGATGGCGCCGTGAGCGCAGTATTTCACACAGATGCCGCATCCGGTGCACGATTCGCGGTCGACAACCGGCTGCGACGACGAGTGCAGTTCCAGTTTCCCGGCCACGCTGGCCGAACCCATGCCGAGATTCTTCAGCGCGCCGCCGAAACCGCTCTGCTCGTGTCCCTTGAAATGGCTCATACTGACCACGATGTCGGCATCTGCGATGGCGGCCCCGATTTTGGGCGCCCTGCAGTATTCGCCCTCCAGCGGCACTTCGCGGCAGTCGGTACCCTTCACGCCGTCGGCAATGATGACGTGGCATTTGGCGGAAATCGGGTTAAAGCCGTTTTCCATGGCGCTTTGCAGGTGGTCGACCGCATTGGAGCGGCCGCCGGAGTACAGCGTATTGCTGTCCGTCAGGAAGGGTTTTGCACCCAGCCTGCCGAGCAGCGTCGCCAGTCTGGCGGCATAATTGGGACGGATAAATGCCAGATTCCCCGGTTCACCGAAATGAATCTTTACGGCAACATACTGATTCCTGAAATCGATTTTTTCCATACCGGCCCGCTTCACCAGCCGCTCCATCTTGTCAAGCAAACTGGCAGACGGCGCAGTGCGGAGGTTCGTAAAATAAACTTCGGACATTTCCATATCAGAACAATAAATTGAATACCATATCTTTTCTTATACCTGCAAATGTACAAAAATAATTCTTCCCGACCTTCCCCCGACACATTTTTCGCCCGAAAAGGAACATGTACACTGCACGCGGCATGGCCCTGTACATGGACATGGAATATGAATTATAAACACGGAAACACGGAGACTCGGAGGACATGGAGATTCTCCCGTTCGTTTTATCCCTGCAGGTTCTTTCCAAAAGCCCCGGAGAAA
>JAISEZ010000137.1 GCA_031263835.1 Tannerella sp. | reverse complement strand
GTTTTTTCACCTTCCGCGCCGGACGCTGCGGGTCGGGGCGGATTTCTCCGCCTTGGGTGCGGCGGCGCTGTTTTTCTTTTCCTTCTCTTTCTCCTTCTCCTTCTTTTCCGGCTTGGCGGCGCTCGACTTGCGGGCAGAGGCGCGTTTGGACGCCTTCCTGTCGGTCGAGGCTACCTGCGTGGTGTCGGGCTGGAACCAGAGGGCTTTCTCGAATGCGACCAGCTCCGCCTCAATCCGTTCCTGTTCGATTTTCATCGAGTCCGGTGAGCAGTAAGCTTGCAGGGGGAGGTTGAGCAGGTTCTCCGTTTTGATGATTTCGCCTTCGAACATCCGGCGGCGGAAATAGTCGTCCACCGTGAAGGTCTTGGCGTTGTTCACGTTCGAGGTCATGATGTAGTTGTTGGCCACGTAGGGGCGTATCTCTTCGTAAGGCACCCAGAACATGGGCGTCGTCTGGTCGCCGATGTCCATCATGCGGGTGATGATGGGGCAGATGGCAAGGGTTTTCACATCATAGACCGAGTTGTTCTGGTCGAAATACCAGGCTTCCTTTATGTAGAAGGACTTCACTTCTTCCGAGGGCACGTCGCTTTCGTTGATGACAAAGCGTTCCTGCGCGTTGCCGGGCACCGTCTCATAGAGGATTTCGAAGCGGTCGAGCACATCCTTGAAGTTTGCCCTGTGTGCCTCGTCGAATATCTCGTAGCCGTCAAGGTACTGGTAGATGGGCAGTTTGCCGTCGCCGGCCAGCTGGAAGATGGTTGTGAAGAGGTTCATCATGCCGTTCATCGGCGCGACGGGGTAGTACAGGGGCGCGTTTTTCTCGTTCAGCATGTCCAGTTGACGGTATATCACGCGCATCCAGCGGGCGTTGCCGACGTCCTGGTTGAGCAGCCGGTTCATGTTCTGCGCCCGCACGGTCAGTTCCGGCAGGCCGCTGTTGTTTTCATTTGCCTGCCGGCTGCCGCGTTCGGTTCCGCGACCGGCGCGCGGCGCACGGCGCTCTTCCTGCGCCTGCATCGCAACCGTTGCAAGCATTGCGCCGGATATTATCAGTAAAAAACAGAAACGTTTCATCTTCTTATTTGTTTATCTTTTCCATCAATTTACAATCACTTCAATCGTTGTGGTCAGGCTCTGCGTCTGTCCGCCGGGGCCGGTCGCCTTGACGCGCGTAATGTAGAACCGCTTGCCGCGCGCCAGGTTGCGAATCACCTCTTTCTGACGCTGGGTGAAGGCGCCGCTTTGCGAGATTTCCGGCAGCGCGTTGCCCATGGAGTCCATGAAGGTCACCTCAAATCCCGTGACCGTGAAGGGGATGTCCAGAAGACCGTCGTCGATGGCGGCGTTCACGCCGTCGGCTTCAATCAGGCTCCGCTTGGAGAGGGTGCCGCCCTTGAACCTGCGGGTGGTGCCGGAGGCGTCCTTATAGACGAGGAAGGGGGTGGCCGGAGGTAACTGGCGCACCTTGAACTCCCGCGACATCGAAAGCGGACTGCCGCCGGCCATGCTCGCGGTCAGCGTGATGGTGACCGTCCCGGCGTTGACCGGCGGACGGGCTGTCCATACGTTGGCGCTTTTCTGCGTAATGGTTCCCGAGGAGATGCCTGCGCGCACGTTGTTGCTGGGTACGCCCGGAATGGCGACCTCAATGTCGTTTTCGATACTTTCGTAGAGGACGTTCATCATCGTGGGCGCAATGGTGGCCGTCGGTTCGGTCACGGAGTAGGTCTCCGAGAACGGATATACGCCGGTGGTGCCGTCGGCGCGCGGCAGTTCGATGCGGCCGGAAAAGGTCTGCAGTCCCAGCCCGCCGGAGCCGCCCGTGTACCAGCCGTTGTCGGAGGCGGACAGTTCCCTGTCGCCGACGAAGATTCGCGGCTGCTGGGTCGAGTCGAGGGCGGCCAGGACGATTTGCGCCCGGTAGGGCGTGCCGCGCATCACAATCTGACTTTGGGGAATGACCATTGCCTGAATCTTGTTGACGCGATAGGCGCCGATGTCGATGCTGTTCAGCAGCGAGGCCAGCATTTCGCCCTCGACGTAGCGGACGTCGTTCTGGAGCTTGGTCAGGAGCGTAATCGCCGCCGCCACCGGCATGTGTTCAAACAGCGTCGCTTCCCAGCTGCGGGCAATGCCGCCCTTGGCCGGGACTTCCAAATCGAGGACGGAGGCGATGACGTTCATCCTGGCCGTGTCGTCCACCAGCGCCGTCATGTTTTCGCGATAGCCGATTAGCCGCTCGCGCAGTTTCCTGCCTTCGCCCGTGATGGGCGCCAGCATCACTTCCGAGGCGGCTTCGAGGTCGTCCTTGTGCCGGATGTTGTCGAGGTCGCCCTTCTTCATGCCGTCGGCCTCCTGCACGATGCGGAGCTTGAGTTCCTGCATGTAGTCGTACAGTCCGTCCGACTGCGATTTCACGTCTTCGCCCTTGCGGTACCAGTCGGCCACCTTCGCTTCGTTCATCCGGTAATAGTCATACAGTTCCTGCATGAGAAGCTCGTTGCGATGCGCCGTATCCACGGTCGTTTTCTTCAGGCTCCGTTCCACCAGCTCAAAACCATCCAGCACCTCCACGGAGACGTTCAGCGCCATCATCGCGATAAACACCAGATACATGAGGTTAATCATCTTCTGGCGGGGAGAGTTGGGATTGTTTGATATTGCCATAACTGTTCAGTTCAAAAATTCAATGATTCAATAATTCAATGATTCAAATGATTCAACGGGTTCAGCGTCCGGCATAGGGCGGTTGCTGCGGATAGGCGCCGCCCTGATAGGGCGGTTGCTGGGGGGGATAGGCGCTGCCGGCGCCGTATGGCATGTTGACGGTCATGGCCTGCAACATGCGGCTGTAAACCTGGTTCAGCTGGGTGAGCAGCTGCGCCATGCGTTCGTTTTCGTTGCGGAAGGCGGCGCTGTCTATCATCGAACTGTCGTACATGTCGCGGATGCGGTTCAGGCCGGCGTTGATGTGATGGATGGTGTCCATCTGCGTGCGGAGGCCGCTCAGCTGCATTTCGTAGAACTGGTTCAGGCCGGAGAGATGCTGATTCAGCTGTTCCATCTGCTGGACGTAGCCGAGGCTGTGCCGTTCGGGGTCTTCCTCCGGAGTGACGCCCGAAATGGCCTTGCAGGAATTGACCAGCGTGTCGGAAACGTCGCTCAGCGAGTGGGTCACTTCATTGAAGCGTTCGAGGTTCTGCGATACGCTGGATATCTGCTCGATGTACGTCTTCGTCACGTCGGACAGGTCGGCCATGGAGGCGATTTGCTCCGCCGCCTCGCTGAGTTTCCGGATGCTGTCCGCAAGGTTGTTCCGGTCTTCTTCGGTGACGTTCAGGCCCATTGCCGCCAGTCCGAAGTCGGCGCTTTCCTGCGGCGTGGGCGCTGCCGGCGCGCCGCCGCCCGGGTAAACAGGCCCTCCGACGATTCCGCCGCCTGCATAGACGCCACCGCCGCCGACCGTACCTCCTCCGGCCACTGCCGTACCGCCGCCGCCGAAGTTCCCGACAACCGTCGTACCGCCGCCTTCTGCGCCGCCGCCGATAATCACGGCGCCACTGCCTTCGTGATGCTCAAAATCCGGCCTGTCCAGCGGATTCTTCGACTTCAGTACCGGAAAGACTTCCTCCCAGTTGTAGTCGCTGTTCGGCCGCTCGAAGGCGGAGATGTAGAATACCACGGCCTCGGTAATCAACGCGATGCACAGTATTTCATTTGCATACGGTAAATGTACAATCTTGAACATTGCCCCAATCACCACAATCGAAGCGCCCCAGCTGTAGCAAAAGTTCAACACGCGCTTGCCCCGCTCGCTGGAGAGGAACATCTCTATCCTGTTCTTGTATCTGCTATATTTTCCCATGTCTGTATCGTTTTGAATCAATCCTTATTTCTTTCTGTTTTTTCCCTTGGCGTTTGAAAAGCCGATTTGCGTGCGCACACAGCGGAATCCGATGTAGGAACGGGTCTCGTTCTGGTATTCAAACGTGCGCATGTCCGAACGGATGAACTGCGCCACGTCCTTCCACGAACCGCCGCGCACCACTTTCTTCTTCATTGCGTAAGGGTCTTCTCTGGCTGCGTTGTAACGCAGGTCGGGGTTCATGTCGCTTACCTGACTTTGCCCCGATTCGGAATAAACCGATGAAGTCCATTCCGATACGTTTCCGGCCATGTCGTACAATCCGAATTCATTCGGCGGAAATGAAGCCACACGTGCGGTAATCAGATGTCCGTCTTCGGTATAGTTGCCGTCGCCGGGCTTGAAGTTGGCCATGAAACAGTCCTTGTCGTCCTTCAGTGAATTGTCCGACCACGGATACCTGTTTTCGCTTTTTCCGGCGCGTGCGGCATATTCCCATTCGCCTTCGGTCGGCAGGCGGAACGGTTCAACGGTCTGTCCGGCCGGCAGCGCTTTCCTGTAATATTCCGTTCGCCAGACGCAAAACGCGGTAGCCTGTTCGAACGAAACGCCTATGACCGGGTAGTCATCGTATCCCGGATGGGTGAAGTACATCCTCAGATAAGGTTCGTTGTATGCGTTCTTGAAATCATTTATCCAGCTGGTTTCGTCGGGATAGATGTTCAAAATGCGCGTGTGGAGGAAATCGAACGGCGAACTCAACGGGCGGGTAATGGTCTGGTTGACCACGCGCCCTTCGCCGTCGATGAAGGCCGTATCCTTTGAAATCATCACCGCTTCGGCCGGGTCCGGCTGGATGTCCGTATTCCGCACCCGGTCGTTCGGGTCGAGGCTGTTGCGGCGCAGGGCGGCCGAGGTATGGTCATACCATTCGTATTTGTAATTCATCTGTTTTTTGTCCAGACTTCGCTCGCCGGTAACCGGATGCGTGTAATAAATGCTTTCGATGGCGCGCTGTTCGTCTTCATTCGCCCGCTTCCAGGGGATGGGACGGTTCCAGTCGAGATGCGGAGTGACCGGTTCGCCATACTTGTCTTCGGTAATCATAAACAGTTCGTTCCCTCCGTAGTTCGGGTCGGCCAGGCGCGTGCGGACGATGGAATCACGTACCCAGTAAACAAACTGACGGTATTTGGCATTCGTGATTTCCGTCTCGTCCATCCAGAACGATTCGAAGGAAACGCCTTTCGTTTCGGGATGAAAATCCCAGAGGCTGTCCCTGTCCGACGGCCCCATCTCGAAGGCTCCCCGTTTGACCAGTATCATCCCGTAAGGAGCCGGCTCGTTGTAGGAAGCCATTTTCACGCCTACCAATTCGCCTCCGTCGCCCGAGAGCATCCTGCCGCATGACGTCAGTACAGAGGCGACTGCAAGGATTAAAACTATTTTTTTCATGATTGGCACATTCAATTTATTTCCTCTTTATTTATAAGATTCGTACACTTTTATGTCTATTTCTGTTTCCCTTCGGTTTCTCGATATTCAACCGGTAGGTGGCCATCAGCTCGTGACTTCCGGCGCTGGTTCTGATTAGCGCCGATACGGGGAACTCGTAAGCATATCCGACCCGGAAACCTTTGAGTGTCATTCCGAAATAAAGAATGGCTGCGCTCATTTTCCCGTTGTCGCTTACGCGACCGCCAATGCCTCCGTTATACCTCTTATTGTATACGGCCCGGAGCGTCACATCCGCTGAAACCATCTGCAGGTTTGATTGCACAAACACCGAAGGCTGCAATTCCAATAACGGATTCTTCAACTGAATATTGTATCCTGCCGTCAAATTGTATCCGCGGTTGATTTTCCGGTCCATGTTCTCGTCCAGCTCCAGTTTCGGTTCCAGCAAGTGTGTCGAGGCCAGTCCGATATAATATTTCTCCGTCGAAAAAAACAGTCCTGCCGACAGGTCCAGTCCCATGGCATCGGCCTGCGCCGTCGTCATCGCCTCGTCCGATTCCGGCGACTGATGCGTTTCATCCTCGTCGTCAGGGATGTAAATTCCGGCGCCGTCAAAAGCCATGTTGACCAGTCCGGCCTGCAAGCCGATACTCAACATGCCCTTGCCGATTTTTTTCCTGAAAGCGTACTGGAGGGAAGTGTACATGTTTTTGTCCAGTCCCAGCGTCTCATTATATACGGCTACGCCAAGTCCGTGTGTCGATTTGCCGTATTTCCAGGGCATGTCGGCCGTCAAAACCATGGTTTTCGGCGCATTTTTCATGCCGAGCCACTGCAGGTTGTACATGCCCGATACGTTCAGGCCTCCTGCCGTTCCCGCGTAGGCAGGGTTATAATACCCCAATACCGAGAAATACTGGTTGAACTGTGCGTCCGACTGCGACCATGCCCGAATTACGCAAAAACTGCTTACCGCGATAATTAACCAAAAACGTTTTCTATCCATTTCGGAATATATCCACGGATATGTAACTGCAAAATCCGGGATAAATTGTGTACAGACACGAATTTATTGAATCACGCCGGCCAGTTTGAACACCCACGCATATTCACCGCCGGAGGGCGAAAACGGGGGCGGCGTAACCGTCAGGCTTTTCCCGCCGTGCGAATATCCGATTCGGGCATTGCTCCCTGAAGGCGGTCTTCCAAGCGCGAATTTCGTAGATGGCTTCACCGTTGCGTCGGAGCCACCAAACCGGTAAGCCTTTCTGAATGGATGAAAATCAGTCACATAGAACTTGTATTCCCCCGTTTTACGCGTTCCCCCGGCCGTTTCCCCGTCGAAGGGGAAATCGTCTCCGTTGAAGAAATAAGACGTTCGTGCGTGCGAGAAAAGCGCCCGGAAAGATGGCTCGCTCTAACGGCAAGTCTGCCGGAACTTCCGGTAAAGAATCAATAAATGCGCTAAAAGACATTTTGGGGTAAACGCCATACGTCCCGTTTTTGTCATACAATACGTCCACATGCTTTTTCAGAACAAACAGTTCCGTGTTGATATATGCCTTTTTGGTATGGTGAGACAGTCGAATATACACCGGATATGTTCCATTCTTTTTTATTCTTCCTCTTATGCAAGTTGTAAGTGTTACCATAAAATTTGTCCGTAAATTTGTCCGTGATGACTGCAAAGATAGCATGAATATCGTGAAAAAACAACATGTTATGCAGCAT
>JAISEZ010000097.1 GCA_031263835.1 Tannerella sp. | reverse complement strand
GTCAACTTCTCCAAATCAATCGTAATGGAAGACGTCACCGGCGGCACCGGCTTGCACGCCCACAATAACAGCAGGAAAAGACTGCCTGTACATATATTCATTTTCATCGCATACATTCTATTCTGTTGCGTATCAGGAACACTTCAGGTGTTCCCGTTCATAACGCGGTCAAAAATAGCTGATATCTTCCGATCTGCCAGAGAAAACACCGCTTTTTAACGCGATATAACATTCATGCGAAGGCTTCCGGCCTTTGGGTACGTTGCTTTACGCTATTGCTCGCCGCTCTTTCAGAGCTATTTATATCCTTTTTGTAATCTTCCGAACACGACCGGGCGTTGTCCTACACTATTGATTATCGGGCTTTCAGCCCTTAACTTGATGACACTGGGCGCTGGCGCTCCCGAAAACTTTGCGAAAACCCTGAACAATACCGAAGAAAGTTGTAATTTTGTCCGCGCCTGTCCGTCTGGCGGGCAGGAAACGACATTTCGATATTTTCAACCGTCGCGAACGGGACTCCGTGCCGGCATGAAAAACAGTATCAGGGAGTCCTCAAAAATCTGTCATACAATGAAGAAAATTGTAACGTTATTTGTTATTACCCTGGCGCTTGCCTGCAGCCGGGAAGCGAATCATGATTCCGTCCCTGCACAGGAGGAAATAGAGCAGGGATTTGTCCGGCCGCCCGCGTCGGCACGACCCCACACCTGGTGGCACTGGATGAACGGAAATGTAACGAAGGAAGGCATCACCGCCGACCTGGAAGCGATGGCGGACGCCGGTGTCGGCGGCGCACAGATTTTCGGCGTCGCCGAGCATATCCCGCAGGGGCCTGTCCGGTTCAACAGTCCGGAATGGATAGAAATGATTAAACATGCCGACGCCGAAGCCAAACGCCTCGGGATTGAACTGTGCATTCATAACTGCGCAGGCTGGTCGAGCAGCGGGGGGCCGTGGAACACGCCGGAACACGGCATGAAAATCGTGGTCACGAGTGAAACACAGGTCAAAGGCCCGGCACGGGTGACCGCCGCGCCGCCGACGCCCGAAACCGCTTCGGATTTCTACCGCGACATTGCCGTGCTGGCCTTCCGTACGCCTGCCGCGGCCGACTCCGGCGAACCGCTGATTGCCGGCCTGAAGGAGAAGCTGTTCTATGACAGGAACGAAATCCCGTATGAAATCCCGTCCGGCCTGTCTCCGGAAATGATTATCCCGCAGGAGGGCGTTATCGACCTGACGGAAAAGCTGCTTGCTCCCGACGGAAAGGCAGCGGCCTGGGAAGCGCCGGAAGGCGACTGGACGCTCCTCCGGGTCGGTTACACGGCGAATGGCCGCAGGAACCATCCCGCACCGCCCGAAGGCACGGGGCTGGAGTGTGACAAGCTCAGCCGCGAAGCTGTCAAGGCGCACTGGGACGGGTACATGGCCCCGGTACTGGCTGCAATCGGGCAAACCGCCGGGCCGGACAGGCCGGGTGTGAACAACGTTTTAATCGACAGTTACGAAGTCGGCACGCAGAACTGGACGCAGGGATTCGAGAAGGAATTTCAGGCGCGCTGCGGCTATTCGATTCTCCGTTTCCTGCCGGTATTCACGGGGCGCGTCGTGGAATCGCCCGAAATAACGGAGCGTTTCATGTGGGACTTCCGGCGCGTGGTGGCCGACCTGTTTGCCGGGAGCTATTCGGATTATTTCGGCGAACTGGCGCACCGCTCCGGCCTGCTGTTTTCGCTGGAATGTTACGGTAACAGCCCGTCCGACGACATCCAGTACGGCAGCTACTGCGACATCCCCATGGGCGAGTTCTGGCCCGGCAGCGGCAGCAGTGTGAACAGCGGCAACGCCAAGCTGGCCGCCTCCGTGGCGCACGTGTACGGCAGGAAGTTCGTCGGAGCGGAAGCGTTTACCGCCGCGCCCGCCGCGGGCAAATGGCAGAAAGGCCCGTTCGACATCAAGGCGCAGGGCGACGCGGTATATTGCGGCGGCGTCAACCGGATGATTTACCACCGCTACGCCCACCAGCCCTGGACCGGCCCGACGCGCTATCCGGGCATGACCATGGGACAGTGGGGCACGCACTTCGAACGCACGCTCACCTGGTGGGAGCAGGGCAGGGACTGGCTGCGCTATCAGGCGCGCTGCCAGTATATGCTTCAGGAAGGGCGTTTCGTGGCCGATGCGCTGGTGTACAGCGGAGAAGGCGCCCCGAACGGACTGCAAAACGCCGCGCTGCCTTACGGATACGACTTTGACGGCTGCGATACCCGCGCGTTGAAGATGCTGAAGGTAAGGGACGGTCGCCTGATACTGCCCTCGGGCATGAGCTACCGCATGTTGATACTGCCCGACGACCCGGTCATGTCACCGGAAATACTGGAAACCCTCCGCCGCCTGGTTCGCGACGGAGCTGCAGTAATCGGTAAAAACAGGCCCGAACGCGCGCCGGGTCTGCGCGGTTATCCCTCGTGCGACGCCAGAGTGAAACAGCTGGCAGACGAAATCTGGCCGAAGATGCTTTCAGACCGCCCGCCCGCCGGCATAAAGCCCGACTTCACGGCCGACGAGCCGGACAAAGTGAACTATATTCACCGTGAAATCAGCGGGATGGATGTTTACTTTGTCGCCTGTTCGGACAGGGCGGGGATAGACGTGGAATGTACGTTCCGCATCAGCGGCAGGGCGCCGGAGTTCTGGCATCCCGATACGGGCGAGAGGGAAGACGCGCCCGTGTATGAGGAAAAAGACGGCCTGACAACGGTGCCGATACATTTTGGCCCGTCGGGTTCGGTGTTTGTCGTATTCCGCAGGCCGGCCGCCGGAGACCATGCCGTAGCCGTGAAGTACACCGCTGCCGTACGGGATGTTCCGGCGTCCGCCGGCGACCTGCGAATCGTGAAGGCGGAATACGGCTATTTCGCAGATGAAGGTATCATGAACTGCGCAAACGTAACGGAGACTGTCCGCAGGCTGGTTGCCGGCGGGATACAGACCGTTCATGCGAACAACGACCTGCCGGGCGGCGACCCCGCTCCGGGCACGTTCAAACGGATGCGGATAGATTACCGCATCGACGGTACGGACAGGCGGATGACCGTGAACGAAGGCCAAAGCGTCGCGCTGCCGCCGGGCGCGGAAATCGTCAGGGCATACTACGGCATCCTCTCCCATGTCCCGGAGGTGGAACCGGTGCGGCAAACCGTGGACGTCACCGCCGGCGTGCAGGCGCTGGTGAAGGACGGCGCCGTGACGGTGAAGGCGGACGACGGCCTGACGGACGGGAAAGACCCGGCATCCGGCTCGAAAAAGGAACTCCGCGTGGAATACCTGTACAACGGCACACGCGACCGGGCGAAAGCGAATGAAAACCGGCAGCTGGTATTGCCGGTCGAAACCGCTGAAACCCCGCCGGCACCGGCATACGAACTGCGTGCTGCGGAAGGGGGCCGCCTGGAAATCCGGGCCTGGGACGCCGGCGCTTTCGAGGTGACGATGGCATCGGGCAGGACCTTCGGCGTCGAAACCGGCCGCCTGCCGGACGCCGTGGAAATCAGCGGCCCGTGGCAGCTATCCTTCCCCCCCGACTGGGGCGCACCCGCACAGGTGACGCTCGACAGGCTGATTTCATGGACGGAACATCCGGACGCGGGCGTCAGGTATTTCTCCGGAACCGCCGCCTACGACAGGACGTTCCGGTGGGACGCCGGGCCGGATGCCGGCATGTGCGTGATGCTCGACCTGGGGACGCTCCGGCATTTCGCGGAAGTCACGCTGAACGGCAGGGCGTTTCCGGTACTCTGGAAGCCGCCATACCTGCTGGACATTACGGAAGCCATTCAAACCGGCGACAACAGACTGCAGGTGAAAATCACGAACATGTGGCCGAACCGGTTGATTGGCGACGAACAGCTGCCCGACGACCGCGAATGGGAGGGAATGCATCTGAAGGAATGGCCGCAGTGGGTGCTCGACGGCAAGCCCAGCCCGACCGGACGCTTCACGTTCACCACCTGGCGCCACTGGCGCAGAGACGACGCCCTGTTGCCCTCGGGACTGTTCGGGCCGGTACAGCTGCGACAGGTAAAGCGGGTGAGAATGGAGAATTGAGAACGGAGAATGGAGAATGAAGCGCCGCCGCAACCGCCGGCCATCCCTGTGAACAGCGAGGACGGCTGACGGCAGCGGCGGCGTTTTTTTCCGCAGAGGGTAGCCCCCGCCTCCCGGCACGAACTGCACGCATTGAAGCCCCTGTTTGTCTTTGATCTTGAGGACGTGTAACCGGCATCCGGTGCAGTCTGCCTGCGGATGCGCGCCGGCATGAAACCGTCGAGCACCGGCGCTCGAAACCTTCGAGCACCAGTGCTCGAGACCTTCGAGCACCAGTGCTCGAGACTTTCGAGCGCCGGTGCTCGAAGAAATAATACCGGGGAGTATTGCTCAAAAAACAGCAGGAGAGACATGCAACCCTTACGGGAGGATTCCCGCCGGCTGCCCGTCCGTGGGGGCGAACACACAGGTTCGCCCCTACTACTGATTCTATTGATTCGCATGAAATGCCCATCCGTTTTATACTGCACCCCTGCACGCGACATGGTTTTGTGCATTGCCCCAACCGTCATTCCCGCCGCTCACCCTTGAATCTTTGAATAATTGAATCTTTGAATTTTATATCCATGCCGCGCAAAGCATGACTGGCCGGCTGCTGTCAAAAATGAATGAAATAATGTCATTTTCATAAGCGGAAAATAGCTGTTTTAATCCGACTTTTGACCCGGTTTTTAATAACAGGGTCGACTTATGAAAAAGTGTATATTAGTTCCTTTTACAGGATTCGTTTGTTGTATTTTAGCGCTGTC
>JAISEZ010000093.1 GCA_031263835.1 Tannerella sp. | reverse complement strand
ATGTCCGGTTTGACTTGCGAAGCGGTGCCGATCGCCGCCGTCAGGACGTTGCGCTGCGGATGTCCGGCCGCTTCGGCAGCCGTAATCCCGCCCTTGCGCAGCATCTCCATGACCACCGTATGATCGGCGGTCAGCTGCCGGAGCACGCCGTCCGTCAGCAGGTAAAGGCGGCTGTCGCCTACGTGGGCGCACCACGCCTCCCCGCCCCGTATCAGCAGCATGGAGCAGGTGGTGCCCATGATCGACCGGCATTCCTGCGTCTGTCCGTAGATACGGCTGTTGGCCCGGCTGATCATGGCGGCAAGCCACTGTTCCGGTTTCCGGTTCATACTCCTGCCGTTATCGTTGCAGACCGTTTCGACCATCATCGCGCTGGCCACCTCTCCCCGCTCATACCCGCCCATGCCGTCGGCGAGTATGGCGAAGAAATCCGTTTTGCTGCCGTTCATGAACAGGAAAGCTGCCCGGTCTTCATTATCCTGCCGCACGCAGCCGGCGTCGGTCAGCGTGATGGCGCGGATCAGCAGCCGTCCGGCGGGGATGCGTGCAAGCTTGCGTCTTTTCTTTTTTCGGAACATGCTGTTTACCTTGATTCGATCACCGGCTCGGTACCCATCAGTTCCAGGCCGTACTTGATGGGTACGGCGAAGGTCATGATGCCGTTGCCGGCGTTGAAGATGCCGATCACCCGTCCCAGGTCGTCGAACAGGGGACCGCCGCTGTTTCCGGGGCCGGTCGAATTGATGGTCAGCTGGTAGGAATCGCCGAAACTGCTGTAGTAGTTGCCGGACGAGGTCTGGCCGCTTCCCCGGATGAGCCGCCCGATGTTCCCCTGGCTGAGCGTGGGCACAGGCACGCGAACCAGCTGCGGATTACTGTTGAAATAGTCGTGCGACTGGATGTGCGAATACTGGTCGGGCGAAGCGCCGGGATAGCCCATGACCGTCACCACGTCACCGGTTTTGATTTCGGTATAGTTATCCAGCATGTCGACGGTGGGCAACACCTTGGGGATGTCTATTTTGATCATGGCGACATCGTGCCGGTTCGAGATGCGCGTCACTTTTGCCGGTATGCGCAGGTCGTTACGGGCGAAGGTGATGTCGAGGTACGTGTTCGTGCCTTCCACCAGTTTGGCGGCATAGCGGTTATTGATGTTCATGGCGCCGGCAGGCACCCAGCCCTTGACCATCTCGGCGGTCACGCAGGTATTGGGGATGACATTCCCCAGATCGTCCACCATGACGCCGGGAAACGTATTTTCGGGAAACAGGTAGGCCGTCAGCCAGTTTGCCGCCACATGCCGGTTGGTCAGGATAAAGCCGTCCGGTGCAATCACGAAACCGGAGCTTGAGCCGGCGCCGTGTATCGGTTCAAAATCGGCGTTCGGAGCCTCCGAACGCGTGAACAGCAGTGGCTCGATGCCGCTCTGCGTCTGTATGAAGGCGCCGACGCGCTTCTTTATCCCGTAGACTTCGGTCGTGATGAAGTGGTGTACTATATCTTCGCTTGTCGGCGTATAGATCAGCTTCCATGCCATTTCGATGAAGATCACCTTATCGGAATTTTCCGCAGCGATCTGTGACGGTGTTTTCGAGTTCGGCCGGGTCTTGGCGTCCAGCGAATCCTTCAGGTTGATCAGTCCTTCGTCGATCCGGCCCCTCATTTCTCCGATGGCCGTTCCCGTATCGCCGCTGCCGGCCGCGATCTTCCGGTGCAGGGCGACGCCCCCGGCAACCACGAGCGCAAGGATGCCGGCGACGATGAGCAGCATGCCGGCTTTCGACTTTTTCCGCTCCGCTACCACCATGCGCTGTACCGTTTCCATTCCCACGCCCTGCTTGACAGGTGCGGCGGGCGGCGGCGTACCGGCGGCGGCGCTGTCACCGCTGCCGTCCGCCTGCTCCGGAGCAGGGGTCACGGCCTTGCGGGAAGTGGTGGCTTTCAGGGGAGGAATGTTCAATACCTGCGTCTTTCGGATGTGGCTCTCCGGACGCGGGTCGAGGTCGAAGATGAACGTCGGCCCGTCGGCGCCGGCCTGTACCGTGTCGCCGGCGTAAATCTTTACCTTGCCCCATACCTGCTTGCCGTTTACAAACAGGCCGTTGCTGCTGTTATAGTCTTCTATCCAGAAGGTGTCGGCCTCTTTGCCGTCGGTCGAGATGGACGCGTGTTCGCGGCTGACCGTGTCGTCGAGGTCGGGGTCATACTGAATCCGGCACTGATTGCCGCGACCGATTTTCAGGTCGCCCGACGTTGCGGGAAATTCTTCTACCTGTCCGGCTTTGGAGCCGGTCTGATGCTTGATTTTAATCTTCCGTTCCATAAATCATTGTTTTTTGAGCACGGATGGCGCGGATCAGATGGATAATCCCGGCTTTCACGAGGAAAAATCTGCGGAAATCCGCGTCATCGCGTGCCCGGAACATTACTGTTTCGGTCCCTCGCAGGTAAAGTTAATTTGCCCTGCAAACTGCCCCGTAACCATGATTGAGAACCGGATGTACGAACCGTCGATGCGGCCCGACCCACTCACTCCGCTGTCAGTGATCGTCTGCTGCGGAATGGTGAAGTTCGTCCCGTTGTTGATGGTCGCGTTTGCCGAATAGCCGGTGTTGAGGATATTATTGATGATAATATCCGAACTGTTGACCGAGGACTTCACGATCGTGATGTTGTAGTTGTCTTCCACAGTCACCCCATCAATAATCGCCTGTTGTTTAATTTTGAAAGAGCCGACATAAACGTCACGTGAATCGTCGTCTTTCTCGCAAGCCATGCAGCAAACCAGCGCTGCAACCATTAAAATGGATTTAAAAACTGAATTTTTCATTGTTTAAAATACTATTAAATTAATACTAAGAAAATTGGTTTAAAATTTATTGCGGCATAATCGCCTTATTCTACAGTTGAATCTTTTAAAACGCACCGTATCGCAGCACAACCCCTGCCTGGAGGGCGTGAATGCGCCAGTCGGAGTCGGGAAGAACACTGTTCAGCCCGGCGTTGAAGGCGGCAAAGGGCGAGAGGGTAAGCTTCCGGCTCAGGAAGAGGTCGTATCCCGCCCCGAAACGGGCATCGCAGCGCACCTTTATGCCGGGAACGTTTTCCGTCGTGCCGAAGCCCCGGTTGCCGGTCTTCACCTTCCCATACGTCCTGAAGCCGGCGCCCGGCCCCGCGAAAACGTAGAAGGGCGAACCGGGCAGGCAGTACTTCAGCGTGGGGGAGAGATGGAGGTAGCTGAGCGTAGCCCGGTAGCCGGACTTGCCGTTATACAGATCTTCCTCCCGGACTTTCCCGGTGGACATGCTGTTGTAGAAATCCAGCCAGACCAGCAGGCTGAAACGGCGGGAAAACTGCATGTCGATCTGGCTCGTCGCCAGCAGCCCGAAGTGGCCGGGAGGATCGTTGCCCCTGTCCTTGTGAATGGCGTAGCCGAATCCCGCTCCCGGGCCGGCGCTCACCTGTATCTGCGCTTTCGTCCCGGCGGACAGGCCTGCCAGCGCACAAATCATCATCATAATAAATGTTCTTTTCATTTTCTTTGCTGTTTAAATAACGTCCGCAAATCTATATACTAATTATTTCTCAATCGACAAAAAAAACCGTGTTTTCCATGAAATGGTATCCAGCGTCCATGAAATAGCTCTATTTACCCATGAAATGATTTTCGGGTTTTGAAATGCCCTCCCAAAAACGCAAAAAGAAGATCTCTTTCGGAGGCGCAAAACACTAAATTTTCCGGATTTTTTTTATGATTTCCGGCAAGTGTGCGTTATCTTTGCCACCGGTAACCAAAAAAAACAAAACAACCATGTATATAGCGAATCCCATATACGACGTAGTCTTCAAATTCATGATGGAAGACAACAAGGTGGCGAAGGCGTTTCTTTCGGCCATCATTCAGGAGAAAGTCACCGAACTTGACTTTGCCGCACAGGAGCATACCATCCGCGTGCCGCCAAAAAAGGAAACGGAAACGGAACGGGAAAAAAAGCCGGAAGGATCGGGCCTGAACCTTACGGTATGCCGTTTTGACTTTTCGGCACGGATATCCACGCCGGAGGGCGGTTACAGGACAGTGCTGA
>JAISEZ010000067.1 GCA_031263835.1 Tannerella sp. | reverse complement strand
TTGAAACAAAGCGATTGATATGGATATGGAAAGAATAAGATGTTTGATTATCGGGTCGGGGCCGGCCGGTTACACGGCGGCTATTTATGCCGCGCGCGCCGGCATGTCCCCCGTACTGTACGAAGGTATTCAGCCGGGCGGACAGCTGACCACCACCACGGAGGTGGAAAACTTTCCCGGTTATCCGCAGGGCATTTCCGGGACGGACATAATGGAAGACCTGAAGCGGCAGGCGCTCCGTTTCGGAGCGGACGTGCGCGCCGGCGTCGCTACCGGCGCGGATTTGTCGGCCGCGCCTTACAAAATAACGGTTGACGAAGGGAAAGTGATTGAAACGGACGCGCTGATTATCGCCACCGGCGCGTCGGCAAAATACCTTGGCCTGCCCGACGAACGGAAATACGCCGGGATGGGCGTCTCGGCCTGCGCCACGTGCGACGGTTTCTTCTACCGTAAAAAAAACGTGGCCGTCGTCGGCGGAGGCGACACCGCCTGCGAGGATGCGCTCTATCTCTCCCGTCTGGCGTCGCAGGTCTGGCTGATTGTACGCAAACCGTTCCTGCGCGCCTCGAAAGTGATGCAGGAGCGCGTGTTTCAAACGCCGAACATCCGGGTGCTGTTCGAACACAACACCCTCGGACTGTTTGGCGAGAACGGCGTCGAGGGCGTCCGTCTGGTGAAACGCAGGGGCGAACCGGACGAAGAAACGGTGGAGATTGCCATCGACGGCTTTTTCCTCGCCATCGGCCATACGCCTGAATCCGGCATCTTCAAACCCTGGCTCGAAACGGACGGGAACGGTTACATCCTCACCCGTCCGGGTACGCCCTGTACAAAGTTGCCGGGCGTGTTTGCCGCCGGCGACGTGGCCGACCCGCTCTACCGGCAGGCCGTCACGGCGGCTGCCGCCGGCTGCAAGGCAGCCATCGAGGCGGAACGTTACCTGATGGAGAAAAGGACATCAGGCGAATTATGAATTATGAATTATGCCGGCATGACTTTGTGCATGAACGTAAAGAATAAATTATCAACACGGAGACACAGAGCACACGGAGATTCGTTTCTCTGTGGAACTCTGTGTCTTCTCTGTGTCCCTCTGTGTAACCTCTTTTCCTGCACCAGGGACACGGAGAAAACACAGCATTCCGCAGGGAAACCAATCTCCGTGTTCTCCGTGTCTCCGTGTTTCAAAAATTCAGTGTTTCCGGCAGGCCGTCGTCTTTTTGAGATGTGGTAACTGTAAAAAAACGAAGAAGATACATTATCATTATAAATAGAATCAGGATGAAAAAAAAGTGTTTGGGAGTTATTCTGACTGTGCTGACCTGTATGCCGCTGGCGGCGCAGGACAGGCCGCTGGTGGTGGCCCACCGGGGCTACTGGCAGTCGCGCGGCTCGACGCAAAATTCAATTGAGGCGCTGGTACGCGCCGACGAAATCGGGGCATACGGCGCGGAGTTCGACGTGCACCTGACGGCGGACGACATACCGGTGGTGAATCATGACCATACGATTGACGGCGTCAACATACAGCAAAGTCCGTATGCCGCCGTCAAGGACAAGGCGCTTTCGAACGGCGAGAAAATCCCGACGGCGCGCGAATATCTGGAAGCGGCGCGGCGCACGCAGCTCCGGCTGATTTTTGAGTTGAAACCTCATGCCACCCCGGAAAGAAACCGGGAAGCGGCGCGGATTGCGGTCGAGCTGGTAAAGGAAAAGAAGCTGATGCCGCGAACGGATTTTATCACCTTCAACCTTGATGCGGGAAAGGAATTCATCCGGCTGGCGCCGGAAGCGAACGTGTATTACCTGAATGGCGAACTGTCGCCCGGAGAACTGAAGGAACTGGGTTTTGCAGGACTGGACTATCATTACGACGTGATGCGCAAAAACCCGCAATGGTTTAAGGAGGCCAAAAGACTGGGTCTGGGAATCAACGTATGGACGGTCAACGATACGGCGCTGGCGGGCGAGATGATAGACGCCGGCGCGGACTTTATCACAACCGACCTCCCGAACGACCTCCTGAAATGGATATCAGCGACGTATAACAGGGAATGAGCGTTTTCAGGAGATTCTTCATAGGGCTTTGGCTGGCGGGCGCAGTGTGTGCGACCGGCACCGACGCGCCGAAACGGGAAATACGGGCCGTCTGGCTGGCCACCGTTTACGGACTGGACTGGCCCTCGCAGCCGGCGACGGACGAAGCCGGACGCATCCGTCAGCAGGAGGAGCTGTGCGTCCTGCTTGACCGTTTGCAGGCGGCGAATTTCAATACGGTTTTCATACAGACGCGGCTGCGCGGCGACGTGATATATCAGTCGGATACGGAACCGGCCGCCAAAGTCTTTTCGGGAAAATACGGCGTGATGCCGGGATACGACCCGCTGGCATTCGCGATTGACGAGTGTCACAGGCGGGGACTGGAATGTCATGCCTTTCTGGTCACCTATCCGGTAGGTTCGCCCAGGGTGGTCGAAGAACAGGGCGCACTGTCCGTGGTGAAGCGGCATCCCGAACTTTGCCTGCGACACGGCAACAACTGGTATCTGGACCCCGGTCAGCCCGGAACGTGCGATTACATTCTCTCGATTGTCAGGGAGATTGTCAGCCGTTACGATGTGGACGGCATCCAGTTCGATTACGTCCGTTACCCGGAGCAAGCGCAGTCCTTTCCCGACCAGCAGACGTTTGCAGCCTACGGGAACGGGGAAAACCTGGCGGACTGGCGACGCGGGAACATCAACCGGCTGATGGAGCAGGTGTACGACTGGGTGAGGCAGACCAAGCCGTGGGTACAGGTGAGCAGTTCGCCGCTGGGCAAATACCGCCGGGACATGCAGACGCCGAATGCCGTATGGACGGCCTTCGACGACGTCTATCAGGACCCGAAAGCCTGGCTGCAGGCCGGCAAGCAGGACATGATTGTACCCATGATGTATTACCGGGCGAACGATTTCTATCCCTTTGTAAACATCTGGGTGGAACAGGTTGCGCAGCGGAACATGGTGGCCGGTCTGGGCGCCTACCGCCTGAACCGGAAGGAAGGCGACTGGAACCTGTCGGAGATGGTCGACCAAATCAATTATGTACGCCGGCAGGGCGGCGACGGCTGCGCCTTTTTCCGTGCCAGGTTCGTAGTCGGGGACGAAAAGGGACTGTACGGCGAATTGAAGAATCACCTGTTCCGGTTTCCGGCGCAGCTTCCGCCGCTGACATGGCTGTCCGACACCCTGCCTCCGCCGGCGCCGCAGGAGATGATTGTCACCCGCCGGGACGATTGCCTGCAACTGTCGTGGGAAGACGCTTCCCCGCCGGGCGAAAATACATATACGGTCTATTATTCGCTGGCCGACACGCTGGATACGAATCAGGCGCGCTCCATCCTGGCAACCGGCGTCCGCGACCGGGAAATCTATTTGCCGGTGGACATCGCGCAGGAAAAAGGCTATCTGTTTTGCGTGACGGCCTCCAACCGTTACCGGATGGAAAGCCGGCCGTCGTACGAAACCTATTATTATCTTTCCGCTTTTGAGAA
>JAISEZ010000016.1 GCA_031263835.1 Tannerella sp. | reverse complement strand
AAACCGCGCTTCGGCAACGAACCGACGTTCTCCATGCCGCTTACGACCGAAGACCTGGCAGCCACAGTCGACCGCCAGCATCATGAGGAGTTTGAGGCGCACATGCGGGAAATCGAGCTGCACCGTCGGGAAATCGAACGGCTGACAGCCGAACACGAAAAACAGTGATTAGTGGTTAGTGAGGAGTGATTAATGAGGAGCGTCGGGAACGGATTTTCTCACCAATCATTAATCACCGCTAAAAGGGCAAGCCGAAAGGTTTGTCCTTTTTTTGCAGAAACGCAATGCCGTAGAGACGCGATGCATCGCGTCTCGGTGCATCACGTCCCCGTATTTCGCGTCCCGGTAATATAACAAACACGGGAATGGCCGTATGGAAAAACACCGCCGCCTCCGCCGCCCGTCACTGCGAGGGGTTGCGAGGAACGAAGCAAAGCAGTCCAGCAGTTCTTCCTCAAGCCTGTATCGTCATAGATAAATTTCACGTCGTCAAACATTTGATGGAAGCCTTGCAGAGTGTGAGACTGCAAGTTAAAAGAGAGATTCAAACAGGAAGGAAACAGCAAAAAGAAAAACAGAAAGAGAAAAAAAAGATCCGCTGTTACCGGAAGAAACATCCGGCAATCCGAACGGGTGGACAGACCTGGAATTACCGGAAAAGACACGCTGTTTTTTTATTGAAGATGCATCAGGAACTGGAGCCGGAAGATGCTTCTTTACTGGATTTACATTAGATAAATTTCCTTTGCTGAAGGCCGCAAACAGTCTCGGTCAACAACTCCGCCTGTGGTATCAGCCATCCGGCATCGGAAAAAATACGGGAATACTCCTCTCTGAACTCCGGAGATGGAAAGAAAAAGTAAAACAGGAGAATATCAAAGACTTTATACAGGTCGCCCGAATGATGGAAAACCATCAGGCTGAAATTATTCGCTATTTTGAAAAAGGTTTAACCAATGCCAAAGCCGAAAATCTAAACGGTAAAATTCAACGCTTCATCGCCAATAATTTTGGTATCAGAAACAGGGACTTCTTTCTTTATCGTTTGCAGATCTATTTTTCTCCGGCATCTCAAAAAAAGATTTAGCCTATTATTTTGAATGCAATTCAAATTGTCGCATCACGCCGTAGGCGTATCCTGTGAATCACGCCGGGATTTATCCCGGTGGGCGGGAAAATGCATCTTCTTCCCTCTACTCCGGAGGAGTTACCCGCCTGCCGGAATGCTCCGCGAGGGTAACGCCTGACGGCCTTTGGAGAGAGGCGCACCGTCACCACCGGGATAAATCCCGGCGATATTCACAGGCTACGCCTATGGCGTAACACGATGCGACAATTTGAATTGCACCCATTTTTTTGAATTTATTTCCGCTCCGGCACAAATTCAAAGGATGCCGTGTTAATGCGGTTTTTTGCTGCAAATTATCGCTGCAGGTCAAACGAAAACTTCTTTCAGACATAAACAGTTTGCGGATTTCAGGCAAAAAAAATTAACAGGGCAATGGCCTGTTTCCGCATAAAAAACCGTATTTTTGCCCACACAAAAACTGATTGACTATGAAAGTTTCGATTTTAATACCCGTTTGGGGACTCCTTTTGTCTGTGACACTGGCGTCCTGTAATTTTTTTTCGTCTTCATCGGGTGCGGTGGGCGTTCGCGCCACCGGCGTGGCCTATGAAGTAGTGGTTGTGGCAGACCCTGCCACATGGGATGACGCTGTCGGGAATAAAATCAGGGACGAATTGCATCTCTCCGTTCCCGGCCTTCCGCAGGACGAACCGTCCATGAGAATTACGCATGTAGCCCCTGCCGATTTTGACGGACTGCTGACGTATGTCCGCAATATCCTGATGGTAAACATCAATCCGTCGCTGTACACCAAAGCCTCGTTCAATGTCGAAAGAGACAGGTGGGCGAGCGGACAGGTCGTGGTTCACATGACCTCGCCGGAGAAAGAGGTGCTGCTTGATTACCTGGAACAGCATCCGGGACAGCTGGTCGATTACTATACGAAAATAGAAATGTCGCGGATGGAGAAGGTGCTTCGGAAGACACACAGCACATGGGTCAAAAACAGGCTGAAGGAAAAGTTCGGCACCGTGCTGTATGCGCCGGAAGAATTTGATTCGTACAAGGATACGACGGATTTTTTCTGGTCGTCCAACAATGCAAACACCGGCCGGATGGATATTGTCGTGTACACGTTCCCCTACACGGACGAGCATACCTTTACGAAAGAATATCTGGTGGCCCGGCGGGATTCGATACTGGGCGCAAATATTCCGGGAGCGTTTCCCGGTTCCCGCATGGCGACGGATACAGATAATGTGTCCTATACGGCAACCTCGCAACGGGGCAAGTATTGTGGCGTGCTGCGCGGACTGTGGCAGATGGAGGGCGACATGATGGGAGGCCCGTTTGTCAGTTATGCCCGCGTTGACGAAGTGAATAGCCGGGTGGTCGTGGCGGAAGGATTCGTCTATTCGCCGGAAACGGACAAGCGCTCTTACATCAGGCGTCTGGAAGGGTCGCTGCATACCCTGCTGCTGCCCGGGGAATCCGACGCACAGGAAGAATAGCCAAAAACGGAAATCAACGAATGAAGTATCTATGGAAGGAAGATTGATTAGGGCAGGTATCACGCACGGCGACACGAACGGCGTCGGCTATGAGGTCATATTGAAGACTTTTGCGGATGAACGGATTGTCGAACTGTGCACGCCGGTGATTTACGGTTCCCTGAAAATCGCGCTGTATCACCAGCGAATGATGAACCTGCCGCCCGTAAATTTTGAAGTAATCAGCCGGACGGAAGAAGCGGTGGAGGGCAAAATCAACCTGATTAACTGTGTGGACGAAAACATAAAAGTCCTGCCGGGACAGGCCACGCAGGAGGCGGGCGTCGCGGCATACCGGTCGCTGGAAGCCGCCATGACCGACGTCAAAAGAGGAGCGATTGATACGCTGCTGACGGCTCCAATCAACAAATACTCAATCCGGAGCAAGGCGTTTCATTTTCCCGGTCATACGGAATATCTGGAAGCGCATTTCAGGGAGAATGACCGGTCAGGCGGGTCGCTGATGATTCTGATGCAGGAGCAGCTGCGGGTGGCGCTGGTTACGGGACACATTCCTCTGGGGGACGTGAAGGCGCAGGTCACCAAAGAACGGATTGTCGAAAAACTGAACCTGTTCAACGTTTCGCTGAAGCAGGACTTTGCAATCGTCAGGCCGCGCATAGCCGTCCTGTCGCTCAATCCCCACGCCGGCGACAGGGGAGTGCTGGGTTCGGAAGAAGAAACGGTCATCAGTCCGGCCATCGCGGAGGCGGAAAAATGCGGCCTGACGGTTTTCGGCCCGTATGCGGCGTACGGATTTTTCGGGTCGTCCACCTACACGCGGTTTGACGGTATTCTGGCCATGTATCATGACCAGGGGCTGATTCCGTTCAAGGCGCTGGCCATGGAAAACGGCGTGAACTATACGGCCGGGCTGCCGGTCGTGCGCACCTCGCCGGCTCACGGGACGGCCTACGATATTGCCGGCCGGAATCAGGCGTCGGAAGAGTCGTTTCGCCGGGCGCTGTTCGTCTCGATGGACATCTTCCGAAACCGGCGAATACATCGCAGAATAACGGCCAACCCGCTGCAGAAGCAATACGTGGACAGGGGAGGCGACAATGTCAAGCTCGACCTGACGAAGGAGGAACCGGCCGAGTAATTTCAAATGCAGGAATCAAGATAAGATATGTTTAAAGATAAGACGGTTGTATATACATCGGGAACGTTTGACATGTTCCACTACAATCATTTGCGAATGATTAACTACGCCCGCAGCCTGGCGGACATCCTGATTGTGGGCGTGAGTACGGACGAGCTGGTGTCGTCATACAAGACGCCCCCCATCATCCCGTTCAACGAACGTCTCCAAATCATTGAAGCGCTGAAAACGCCCGACATCGTCGTGCCGCAGCATACGCTCGACCATACGGAGACTGTCAGGAAACTGAATATCGACGCCTTTGTCGTAGGAGATGACTGGTATGGCAAATACGATTACCTGAAAGACCTCGGCGTGCAGGTATTTTATTTCCCCTACGGAACCGGCGTGTCGTCGTCTTCCCTGAAAAAAACGATTTACGACAGCTACGAAAAAAACCTGCTGCAGGAGCGGAAGGCCAAACCGGAATCGGTAAAGCCGCAGCCATAAAATAAAAGAACGGACATGGCAAAACAGGCTTTCATCACGGGCGGCACCAAAGGCATCGGAAAGGCGGTTGCATCCGGCCTGGCCGGAGCGGGATACGACCTGCTGCTGACCTACGGTTCCGACCATGCGGCAGCGGACGCGACGGCAGCGGAAATCCGGGCGGCGCACGGCGTATCCGTAGCCGTATGGCAGGCGGACGTGACGGATGCGCGTTCAATCGACGCCATCGACGGTTACCTGACGGAGCGCATGATAATGCTGGACGCGGTGGTGCTCAACGCCGGACTGACCTGCCGGAAATCATTTGAACAGATGACGCTGGAGGAATGGGAGCGGATATTTTTCGCAAACGTACATTTCCCGGTATTTCTGCTGCAGCGGATTGCCGGACGGATTCGGGCGGGAGGCAGCGTTGTTTTTACCGGTTCGCTGATGGGCATCGAGCCGCATGCCACTTCGCTGGCGTATGGCGTGACCAAGGCCGCCGTACATGCGTTGACCAGAAATTTAGTCAAGTTCCTGTCGCCCCTCCGGATTCGCGTGAATGCGGTAGCGCCGGGATTTGTGGACACCGACTGGCAGAAGGACAAACCTGCGGACATCCGTCGGAGCATTGAAGGGAAAGTCGCTTTGGGACGTTTTTGCCGTCCGGACGAGGTGGCGGAAGCGTATAAAATGCTGATTGAAAACACCTGTTTTGAAGGAGAAATCATCGTCGTCAGCGGCGGTTATTCGTACAAATAAAGAAGAATGAAAAAGGAAGAACGAAAAGAACGAAAATTTGAGTTGTCGCTTAAGTCCGTAGAAACGGAAAACACCCTTGACCTGTATTTTTATCGCCCCATCGGCTACCGGCTGGCGTGTGCGCTCTGGGACACCAAAATCACGCCGAACATGGTGACCGTCCTGTCTATTTTCGTCGGCGCGGGCAGCGGCTACCTGTTTTATTTCGGTGACTGGACCTACAGTCTGGCGGGCATTCTGCTGCTGATGCTGGCCAACACCCTGGACTGCGTCGACGGCCAGCTGGCGCGCCTGACGGGGCGGAAGTCGGAAATCGGCCGTATTCTGGACGGCGTGGCCGGCGACATCTGGTTCATCCTGATATACGTAGCCTTTGCCCTGCAGCTGACCCATACCTGCGGAACGGCGTGGTTTTTTCTTCCGGCGACCCTTTCCGGCGTCTCCCATCTGGTACAGGCCAACATCACGGACTATTACAAAACGCTGCACCTCTATTTCGTAAGCAAGGAGAAAGGGCGCGAGTTTCGGAGCATGGCGCAGGTAAAGGCGCAGCAAAAGAAGATGAAAAGAGGTCTGTACAAGCTCTTTTATATGCTCTATGAAGCCTATACCGGCCTGCAGGAACGGTTGACGCCGGCGCTGCAGGAACTGATGAAAACCCTTCATGAACGCTACGGCGAAGACTTGCCGGAAACGCTCCGGCAGGATTTTCGCAGGCAAAGCCGCCGCCTGATGAAACAGTACATTGATTTGCTGACGTTCAACGGCCGCACCGTCGTCCTGTTTGTCGTGGTGTTAAGCGGACATGTATGGGTTTATTTTATTTACGAAGCGGTCGTTCTCAACCTTGTCCTGTGGCTGTCTATCCGGAAGCATGAAAAGATATGTCGCCGGATTAGCGAAAAGGTCGCAGGCCATGCGTTCGAATAAGATTCATGTTTTAGCGAAAGAATGAAAAAAACAGTCATTGATATAGAGGATTTGCAGGAAGCCGCCCCTGTTTTCAGAAGCAGGCTGGGGACTTTTTTAGGGAAGAAACTGTTGAAATTTATAGGCGTGAACAAAGTTAACCGGATACACGCCGACCATTGCCATCTGCACGGAGCGGCGTTCACGTCGGCCATGCTGTCCGACCCGCTGATGGATGTAAAATACGAGATACACGGCGCCGAACGGCTTGATTCGCTGCCCCCCGGCGCCTTTGTCACCGTATCGAACCACCCCATCGGTTCGCTGGACGGCATCATGCTGATAGACATTTTTGCCTCGCGACGCAGCGACTTTTGCGTAATGGTCAACGGCGTGCTGACAAAAATCGGCGCCATGCGGGACAATTTCATCTCCGTTGTACCCCGGACGGACCCCGAAGCCGGTCCCAACCGGGCCAATGTCAACGGCGTACGGATTGCGCTCGGACACCTGCGGGACGGACATCCGGTAGGTTTTTTCCCGGCCGGCGCCATGTCCTTTATAAACCGGAAGAACCAGATACGTGATTTGCCCTGGACACACAATGTAATCCGTCTGATTCGCAAGGCGAACGTACCGGTATATCCCGTTTATTTCGACTGTCGCAACTCGCGTTTTTTCTACTGGCTGGGGAAAGTCAGCTGGAAACTGCGCATCCTGCGCGTACCGTCCGAAGCGTTCAACAAACGCGGTAAGACGCTGCATATCCATATCCGTGAACCGCTTTCACCCGAAGTTTTCCGTCGATACAGGGATGATAATGAGCTGGCGGACTTCCTGTATCATACCACTTACGGCGACCGGTGAAACAGGGGTAAACGTTGCATCCGATAATTTTAAAACAATAAACAGTATGAGAGCAAGCGATATAGATAGATTTTACAATACGGAAACGGGGGGAAGATGTACCAATGCAGAACGGGCAAAGATTGAAAAATTAAGAGAAATGGGGGGAATGTTTGATGTTATTCAAGCATATTATACGTATTGTGAAAAAAAGAATATGACAGAAGAATGGAAAGAAAGATTAAGAACCGGATTAGTTGAGGGTGCAAACTTGAATATTGACGAAGAGGATTTTTAACAAAACGGCATTATGAACAGAAAACAGCGTATGGACAGGGAAACAGGAAAACAGGCATTGACTGAATTACATGTAAACAAACAGGAAAAGCAAAGGCGTTTTTCGGTTATTGCCGGGTGCCTGAAATATAGCTTCGGGTTCCCGAAAACCTTTCCCAAGCTCCCGAAATATATTTTCGGGAACCCGAAAACCTTTCTCAGGCTCCCGAAATATATTTTCGGGAGCTTGAAAACATTTTCCGGGCTCCTGAAATACATTTTCGGGAACCCGAAAACCTTTCCCAAGCTCCCGAAATATATTTTCGGGAGCTTGAAAACCTTTCCCAAGCTCCCGAAATATATTTTCAGGAGCCTGAAATCCTTTCTCAGGCTCACGAAATATATTTTCGGGAGCTTGAAAACCTTTCTCAGGCTCCCGAAAAATATTTTCGGGTTCCCGAAAACCTTACCCAAGCTCCCGAAATATATTTTCGGGAGCCTGAAAACCTTTCCCGGGAGCCTGAAATATATTTTCTGAAGGGCAATGCACAAAACCAGACTGCGTGCAGTATAGAAATGCCGGCACAACAACTGCCATTCTACCAAGCACTAATCACTAACCACTAATCATTAATCACTCTTCTCTCCTTCTTCCGTCAATTCCAGTCCCCAGGTTTGTCCCTTTCGGGTGGCCGGGACGCCGTCGCGCATCCAGACCGGCATGGGTTCGCCTTTCAGGTAATGGTCGAAAAACTGTTGCAGGCGGATGGCCAAATCGCGCATGTTCCGGCGTTGCGTCAGGTTATGCTCTTCGCCGTTGTACTGGAGCATCCAGACGGTTTTCCCCAGCCGGCGCAGCGCCGTGAAGTACTCGATGCCCTGATACCAGGGAACGGC
>JAISEZ010000229.1 GCA_031263835.1 Tannerella sp. | reverse complement strand
CCTTTTTAAGCGCTCCTCCGGTCAAAACAGGCGTATGCAATGTCTGCACACGGCTGAACCCGGCGAGAACGCCGCGTTTTTTTCAGAAATCTACTGCTGATTCGCATTATGTATTTATGAAAACAAAACCGGAAGAGAAATTGAATAAGCTCGGGAATGAGCTAAAAATTATTCGTAAGGAATTACACGGCAGTAAACAGAAGATTCGTGATATGGAAAAAAGTCGCAGAGGCGACAGGGAAAAGCTGAAATCACAGAATCTATCCATCCGTCTGCCGACGGATGAACTTAAAAAAACGCTGAGCGTCCGCTTTCGCAGCAGTCCGTCGAACGCCATAAATACGGGGAAGGCGTCATTCAATTATGTGTTTCGCCGGCCTGCGGGTGCGGAATAAGTCTTCGGGGCGCCATCAAGGCAGTCGGGCTTCTCAACGACCGGCTTCATTTGGGAATAGAAGAAATGCCCTGTCATAACAGTCTGAGAAACCGGATAGAAAAAAGCGGGCTGTATACCTGCAGTCATTCGGAATTGAAGGAAACGGAAGTCGCTTACGGTGCAGTCATTGATGAAAATATGCAGACCGGCAGCCGGAAGATTCTGTTAAGTTTGGGAATGAGAGTCGGAAAGGAGAATGATGTTCCGTTAAGGATGAATGATGTTGAAATTCCGGATATGAACGTGGAGAAGAACCGGAACGGTTCCCTTATCTGCGGGAGGTTAGAACCCGTTACGGCGAAAACGGGCAGAGCGCCGGCTTATGTGATAAGTGATAATGCATCCATTGCCAAACGGATGATTTGATATAAAGCAGTAAATGAATAAAATTTAACAGTAACTGGAAACAGGAATGAACCTACTCTTTTTTTTCTTCCGAACACGACTGGGCGTTGCCCTATGCTATTGATTTCGCTCTTTCAGAGCTGTTTACAGCCCACTAACCACTAACCGTTAATCACTAATCACTAAAAATGTCTATCTTTGTTGTCGGTTATAATTATAGAGCGATGAAAAGAATTGCATGTATGCCGTTTCGCCTGTGGATGATTGTCCTTTTGGCGTTCAACGGTCATCTTCTGCCGGCGCAGGACGGCTTTGACGCCTGGTTTGAACGGAAAAGTCTGCGAATCGACTTTGCGCTGAGCGGTAACAACGTCCGCCAGTCTGCCGCGCCGGAACAGCTGCGCGAGGAACCCGTCTGGGCAGGGCCGGTAAAAAACAGAATCGACCCCTTTGAATACGGCGGTTATTATGTCAAGGTATATGCTCCCGGACGTCAATTGATTTATTCGCGCGGTTTCAATACCCTGTTCGAAGAGTGGCGCACGACGGACGAGGCCGCCGTACAGAGCCAGTCCTGGACAAACAGCATCTCCATCCCGTATCCCCGGCAAACGGTCACGGTCGAACTGCTGGCGCGCGAACGGTCGACAAACCGCTTTGTTCCCCTGCTGGAATGGGAGGTCGATCCCCGAAGCATTGCCATCGACCGCAGTCCGCTGAAATCGCTGAAGACGGTGGATATCCGGCAAACGGGCGACCCGGCCGGGAAAGTGGATTTGGTTTTTCTGCCCGAGGGCTACACGGAGGCCGAGATGGACAAGTTCGACGCCGACGCGCGGCGTTTTGCCGACGCCCTGTTCCGGACGCCTCCCTACGACCGGCGACAGGATGATTTCAACGTCCGCGCGGTACACCTTCCTTCCGCAGAATCCGGCGTTGACATCTCCGGCGAAGGAATATACAGGCATACGGCGCTCAATGCCGGCTTCTACACGTTCGGCATCGACCGCTACCTGACGACGCGCGACATGAAATCCATCCGCGACGCCGTCTGGGACGTCCCCTGCGATGCGATTTTCATCCTTGTCAATTCCGGCATCTACGGCGGCGGCGGGATGTATAACTTCTAC
Source organism: Tannerella sp. (assembly GCA_031263835.1). Lineage (GTDB taxonomy): Bacteria > Bacteroidota > Bacteroidia > Bacteroidales > Tannerellaceae > Tannerella. Next base: position 2,961 of record JAISEZ010000229.1, on the reverse strand, counting down.
GCCATCGGCACGGCGGATAACGAGCGTACCATCCGAGTTTTCGTCCACGAACTGGGACACAGTTTCGCCGGACTGGCCGACGAATACTACGAGTCCGAAGTGGCCTACAACGATTTTTACAGCCTGGACGCGGAGCCGTGGGAACCCAATATCACGACGCTGGTCGATTTTGAGAGCAAATGGAAGGATATGCTTCCGGCCGGAACGCCCGTTCCCACGCCGCTGGAAGCGCCCCATGCGGACAAGGTCGGCGTTTTCGAAGGCGGCGGCTACCGGGCCAGGGACATCTACCGGCCCATGAATCACTGCATGATGCGCGACATGGCGGGGCTTTGTCCCGTATGCCAGCGCGCCATCCTGAAGATGATTGATTTTATGACGGATAAATCGGGGACGGATGTATCAGATTGAAGTAAAAAACATATTCAAGTCGTTCAGGGACGTGCAGGCGGTGCGCGGCATCTCGCTGGCCATCCGGCCGGGCGAGTTCGTGGCGCTGCTGGGGCCTAACGGCGCCGGCAAGACAACGACGGTCGAGATGATGGAAGGACTGCGGACGCCCGACAGCGGGGAAATCCTGATTCAGGGAAAAACATGGCACAGGCATGAAAAGGAACTCCGTAAAATCATTGGCCTGTCGCTGCAGGAAACGCGCTTCACCGAAAAGCTGACCGTACGCGAAACGCTGCGCCTTTTCGCCGCCTTCTTCGGCCTGGGAAGCGGGCGGGTCGGCGAAGTCATCGCGCTGACCGGCCTCGGCGAAAAGCAGAAATCCCTGACCGGGACGCTGTCGGGCGGCCAGCGTCAGCGGCTTGCCCTGGCGGTGGCGCTGCTGAACACGCCGCAGATCCTGTTCCTCGACGAACCGACCACCGGCCTGGATCCCCATTCGCGGCTCGATTTGTGGAAAATCCTCAAGGCGCTGAAGGACGAAGGCAAAACGACGCTGATCCTCACGACGCATTACATGGAAGAAGCCGAATCGCTCTGCGACCATATCATCATCATTGATGACGGGAAAATCCTGCGGGAGGGACGCCTGGAAGAGTTGCTGGACGAACGTTCCCGCAACCTGGAGGAGCTGTTTATCAACCTGACGGGGAAGGCGCTGGACGATACAAAGACACGAATAAATCCGTAATTATGGCATCTATAAAAAATCATCAATTGTTTCAGCTCACGTGGACGCAGTTTCTGGAGACCGTCCGCGAGCCGGAAGTGCTTTTCTGGGGAATGCTGTTTCCTGTGCTGATCTCCATCGGACTGGGGCTGGCTTTCACGCAGACATCCGAATCAAGGTATCAGGTGATGACGGTCGACGCGAATCACCCGGAACTGGACGCGCTGCTCCGGCAGTATGGCGAGCCGACCGTGTATCGCGGTCAGGACGCCATCCTGTGGAAAATGACGGACGCGACACTGGGGAATACGGAATTCAACTTTGTCCGCAGCGACTGGCCGTCGGCCATCATCGCGCTGAAACGGGGCGAGGCCGATATGATTGTTACCGGTTCGCCGGACGGGTTGCGTTATCATTTCGATCCGCACAACTCGCAGGCGCAACTGGTTTACATGAAGCTGTCCGCCCTGATGCAGTCGCCCGCCGCGGCGACGGATACGGAACAGATGTCCGTCGAGCCGCTGACGCTGAAGGGCGTCCGTTACATTGACTTCCTGATTCCGGGACTGATTACTTTCGGGATGATGGGTTCCATCATGTGGGGAATCAGTTATACGATCATCGAGCGGCGATCGCAAAAACTGCTGCGGCGGATGGTGGCCACGCCGCTGAGGAAATCGAATTTCCTGATGGCGCTGATGTTTGTCCGCATCCTGATGAACATCGTCGAAGCGTCGATCATTTTTCTTTTTGCCTGGCTGATTTTCGATATCCGGATTCAGGGGAATATTGCCGCCCTGCTGGCACTGTTCCTTTCGGGCAACGTGGCGTTCACCGGCCTCGCTATCTTCGTGTCGAGCCGCACGTCCAAGACGGAAGTCGGCACGGGCTGGATCAATGCCGTGCAGATGCCCATGACGCTGCTGTCGGGCATCTTTTTCAGCTACCACAACTTTCCCGAATGGAGTCTGGGCGTCATCCGCCTGCTGCCCCTGACGGCCGTCACGGATGGCATCCGGAGCATCTTCAACGAAGGCGCCGGATGGATGGAAATCCTTACGCCCTCCGTCGCTCTTTCGGCCTTCGGACTGATCTGCTTCATCGCCGGCATGCGCTGGTTCAAGTGGTATTGAAGATTCAAAGATTCAATCATTCAAAGGTTCAAGGGTTGAGCGGCGGGAATGACTGCCGGGACAATTTTTTTACACAGAGGCCGCAAAGACTACCCATGCGCCGCGTGCAGTTTAAGCAGGAAAAGCACCGGATTGGAGGTTTCGCTTCGTCCCGGAAAAGCGGCGGCGACTTCTTTTCCCGATTTGCAGAAACAGTATTCGCGACCGTGCATATCCAGCGCTTGCAGGTTCCTGACCGGGCCGGTTTGATAGAAATCATCCTTAAAGCCGTGCAACGGATAGGCCCTGTCTTTTTCCCGGTCATACAGAAATAAATAATTCTCCTCTTCCGACACGTTTTCCCGGTAGGAGGCAAACAGAAACCGACCGGCCGCGCGAACCGGCATCACAGGTAACATGCCGGGCTGTCCGGCCGGCGGAAACCGGTTGCCGGACAGCAGGTGGAGCGTGTCTCGCAGGACGGTTTCCTTCGGCGAGAAGGGCGCATAGGCATAAACTCCGTTCCCGGCCACCGACAGTTCGACCGAATGGCTGCAGGGCAGGGAAAAACGTCCCAGACCGACTTCGGCCAGCTTGTAATCCGCCTCTATTTGCCCTGAAAAATCCATCCTGACAAGCCGTTTTTCAAAATGATTATCCGGCATCAGGCGTTCGGTCGCGATCCATAGCGAATCGCCGTGACAGGCAATATCCAGTATGGTTTGCTGC
>JAISEZ010000252.1 GCA_031263835.1 Tannerella sp. | reverse complement strand
TGACCCTCTCTGCCATGCTCGCCCTTACCGATGAGCAGCGGAAAGAGATACTGCTGAATGCCGTGCAGACGGAAGTCGACCGGCTGGCACAGAGCTGTACGCTCGCCATCGACCGGGTGAAGGACAATCAGAGCCTGCTGTTCGGCGATTCGGGACTGGTTATTTTCCAAAGCGAACAAATCCCGGACATGCTGAACATGCAACTGTGGGTGATCGAATCGGACGAAGACGTGCGTCAGTTCACCCTCGACGCCGACAAAGTGATCGACAGCGACGCCTTCAAAGGTCTGCTGATAGCCGTCGAGACGGCGCTGACGGTGACGAATCCCGTCCTGTCCGGCGTCATTGGCCTCGGCGCTGTGGTCGCTAACATGCTGCGTCAGAAACTGCGCGCCAACAAAGATGATCTTGTGGGCTACTGGCAATTAACCCTCAACCGCGCCGAGCATTACCCGCACGGCGCCCGCGACCGGCAGGACACAGCCGATACGACAGGGAACATACTGGTGGACTATACACTGTTCGGATTTGAGAATATAACGGATAATATTATCAAGTGAAGGCGGAAAGCCCTCACTCGACAGTACTTCGAATTTTAAGACGGAAAGACTTCACAGTCTCGACGCTAAAATTATAGATACCTTATTTATTAACTAAAAAAATGAAATTCAGATGTTAGAAATCTTAAGAAGATTAGGACAAAAGAAAGCAACCGGTAAAACACTTTTGATACTGATTGCGAGCTGTGTTTCCCTTGCTGCCTTTGCGCAGGGAGGCCAGAGGATGAGAGGAAAAGTCATCGATGCCGATGGCGAGGTCTTACCCGGCGTCACGATCCAGTTAAATGGAAGCACGCGGGGTGTTATTACGGATTTAGACGGTCTTTTTGAAATGAACAATGTGCCTGTCGGCGCCAAACTGACCGCTAAGTATTTGGGTATGCAGAGCAAGGATTTCGAATTTACGGGAAAAGAAGACCTTGTTATTGTTATGCAGGAAAATGTAAGCGAACTGGACGAGGTGACCGTGGTCGCTTTTGCCAAGCAGAAGAAACAAAGCGTGGTAGCGTCCATCACGACGGTAAACCCGGCCGAGCTGAAAGTGCCGAGCAGCAACCTGACGACCGCTTTCGCGGGTAATGTGGCGGGGATTATTGCCTATCAGCGTACCGGGGAGCCGGGACGCGACAATGCCGACTTTTTTGTTCGAGGCATCACCACCTTTGCCGAAGGCGGCATGGCCAACCCGCTGATTCTTATCGACGGAGTGGAACTGACGGCCACTGACCTGGCCCGCCTTCAGCCGGACGACATCGCCAGCTTTTCCGTCATGAAGGATGCTACGGCGACGGCCCTGTACGGCGCTCGCGGGGCTAACGGTGTAATTCTCGTAACGACCAAGGAAGGACGTCCGGGAGAAGCAAAAGTCTTTGTCCGCATCGAAAATTCGGTTTCAAGTCCTACGAAGAATGTCAAGTTTGCCGACCCGGTGACGTACATGCGCCTGCACAACGAGGCGTATCTTACGCGGAACCCGCTGGCCGAACTTCCGTACAGTCAGGAGAAAATAGACAATACGATGCGGCCCGGCTCCAGTCCCTACATCTTCCCGGCCAACGACTGGTCCGAAATGCTGTTGAACGATTATACCACCAACCAGCGCGTTACGCTCAATATCAGCGGAGGCGGTGAAATCGTGCGTTATTATGTTTCCGGCTCGTTCACTCAGGATAACGGTCTGCTGAAGGTCGATAAAAGGAACAGCTTCAACAGTAATATCAACGCAAAGAACTATACCCTCCGTACAAATTTCAATGTTGATGTTACGAAGACAACCGAACTGGGCGTGCGGCTTACCGCCAATTTCGACGATTATACCGGGCCGGTAGATCCCAATCCGGATAACAGCACTCCGGTAGGCACCGAGATGTATAATATGATTGTCCGTTCGAATCCAGTCATGTTTCCTGCCTATTTCCCGATAGACGAAGAACATCAGTATGTAAACCATATCATGTTCGGTAACTTTAACAACGCATACCGTAATCCTTATGCCGAAATGGTAAAAGGCTACAGTAACAGTGCGCGTTCGCAAATGCTGGCGCAACTGGAATTAAAACAGGATTTAAAATTCATAACCGAAGGATTAACTTTCAGAGCAATGATGAATATCGCACGTCAGGCGGATTACAGTGTCAACCGTCAGTACAGTCCCTATTACTATCAGGTGATCGGTTATGATGTGTCATCAGGGCGGTACAGAACCGCAGTTACCAATCCTGAAACGGGGACAGCCTATCTGGATCTGGCTCCGGGCGGCAGGAACCTTCAATCGACGATGTACACCGAAGCGGTACTGAACTACGGGCGCACGTTCGGCCGTCACACCGTCGGAGCCTTGCTGGTGACGATGGCGCGCGAAAATCTCACGCCGGCTACCTCAGGCGATGTGCAGTTGTCGATACCTTCGCGCAATGCGGGTCTTTCGGGCAGGACGACGTATGCCTTTGACGACCGTTATTTTGTGGAATTTAATTTCGGCTATAACGGTTCGGAACGCTTTGCGGCAAAACACCGTTTCGGATTTTTCCCTTCGGCTGGCGCAGGCTGGCTGATCTCGAACGAAAAGTTCTGGGAAAATATGAAACCGGTGGTCAATAACCTGAAACTGCGCTATTCTTACGGCCTGGTCGGAAATGATAAAATCGGCAGAGACAACGACCGGTTTTTCTATCTCTCGAACGTCAATATGAATGATCCGGATAGAAAAGCCATATTCGGAATAGACAGGGTCACCGAAATTTCTAATGGAGTTTCCATTCGTCAGTATGCCGATGATAACATCACCTGGGAAGTGGCGAAAAAACAGAATTACGCACTCGAACTCGGCCTGTGGAACAAGCTGAATCTCACCGCCGAATATTTCACCGAATACCGCCGTAATATCTTTATGACACGCGCATCAATCCCTGCGACCATGGGACTTGATACGCAGTATCCCGTACGGGCGAATATCGGCGAAGCCTCCGGACGGGGCTTTGACCTGGCAATGGATTATAACCAGTCGTGGAACAGGGATCTCTGGACTTCCGCACGCCTGAACTTTACGTATGCCACCAGTCGCTACGAAGTTTACGAAGAGCCGGATTATCCCGAACCATGGCGCCTTCATGCCGGACGCAAATTAAACCTGCAAACCGGATACATCGCCGAACGTCTGTTTGTGGACGATAATGAAGCGCGCAACTCTCCGTCCCAGGATTTCGGCAGCGAATATGGCGGCGGCGATCTCAAATATACCGATGTGAACGGTGACGGTGTAATAACCGCAGCCGACATGGTGTTTATAGGAAATCCCACCTCGCCCGAAATCGTCTATGGCCTCGCCCTGTCGGCGGGCTACAAGGGATTCGACGTTTCGATGTTTCTGCAGGGACTTGGCAACGAATCGTTCTGGCTGAATGTCGAACCGACCTCGAACACTCCGAGTATTGCGCCTTTCCAGAATGAGACCCAGCTGATCAAATCATTTGCCGACGATTACTGGTCGGAAACGAATCAGAATGTCTATGCACTCTGGCCGCGCCTCGACTATCAGCTTAACAGCAACAACATACAGCGCAGTACTTATTTCATGCGCGACGGTACGTTCCTTCGCCTTAAGCAGGCTGAGATCGGTTATACCATTCCCGGCAAATGGCAGGAAAAATTCCATATAGGCAATCTAAGGTTCTATCTGAGTGGAACGAATTTACTGCTTTTCAGCAAGTTTAAGCTCTGGGATGTCGAAATGGCGGGTAACGGCCTGGGGTATCCCATACAAAGGGTATTTAACGTAGGCCTGAACATTACATTCAATTAAATTATGTCGAACTTAAAGAAATATTAGATTATGTTACTTAAGAAAAAACAAATCGCAGGACTGCTGGTATCCATTATGATGCTTAGTTCCTGCTCGGACTATCTTGACCTGGTGCCCGACGACCGTCTGGCAACCATAGAATATGCTTTTGCCATGCGTTCGGAGGCAAAAAAATATTTGTACACATGCTATTCGTATATGCCCCGTAATAATCGAACCACAGCGCCCGAATTTTTGGGTGGCGATGAATATGGGCTGTTATTGAGTTCCGTAGCTACCAGCAGTATTTTCGATGGCACGTTCCGTATCGCCCGCGGATTACAAAATGCGGCAAATCCTGTTGACGACGACTGGGAAAAAATGTATCAGGCACTACGTGTCTGTAACGTCTTTCTTGAGAATGTCGAATCGGTGCCGGATATGATCAATGAAGAGGAACGCGAACATTGGACAGGCGAAGTGCTGTTCCTGAAAGCTTTCTATCATTTTCATCTGGTACGCAAATGGGGGCCGGTTCCGATCATAAGGGACAATCTGCCGATCACGGCAGACGTAGATGAGGTAAGGGTCTCGCGCAATACGGTGGACGAATGTTTCGCACATATCGTCGGACTGCTCGACGAAGCGATCCCGCTGCTGCCCCTGGGAGTAGAAAGCCCCTCACAGGATCTCGGACGCATCACCCGGCCCATTGCTTCGGCGTTTAAGGCGAAGGTTCTGGTTTATGCCGCCAGTCCCCTGTTCAATAACAACGATGACCAGAGTACGCTGAGGAATCATGACGGTACGCCCCTGTTCGCTACGGGACTGAGTGCGGAAGAAGAAATAGCGAAATGGAATTCGGCAGTAACCGCTTGCCGCGAAGCCATACTTCTCTGCCACGAAACCAACCACCGGCTCTTTGAGTTCCCGTCGGCATCCAACTGGTCGGATACGATCAAACGGGAGATGAATATCCGCGGTTCCGTTACCTATAAATTCAGTAATACCGAACAGATCTGGGTGAACACACAAACTACTTCGGACGATATAAACAACATACAATTAGCGTCAATGCAAAATGTGGACAAAGATCTTTATCCCGATAATTATGTGATAAGCGCTTCTTTATGTCCTGCGCTGAAAATTGTACAGCAGTATCATACCAGTCATGGCATTCCCATAGAAGAAGACAGGGACTGGCAGGGCGTCGATCTGCTTGCCCTGCGTGCCGGGGATGATGCTCACCTTTATTATATCCGCAAAGATTACACAACCGTACAGCAGAACTTCGACCGTGAGCCGCGTTTTTATGCCCATCTCGGATTCGACGGCGGCATCTGGTTCAGGCAGAAAGAATCGGTTTTGGGTACTGATCCGGGCGTATATAAACACGTTGAAAACCAGCCGGGGAAACCGCGTTCCCCATGGGATGGATATACCGGATACTATTCGAAAAAGCTGGTTCATTACGAAAAAATGGCAGCCAATAATGCAGGGAGTACGACGACTGCCGATTATCTCTGGCCCCTGATGCGCTTA
>JAISEZ010000203.1 GCA_031263835.1 Tannerella sp. | reverse complement strand
CTATACATATACCATAACGGTGAACCTGAACTGAAAGGAGGCGCACCCGTTCCGTGCCGGCGGGACGGTACACCGGGGGAGGGGATGGCCTGTTTCTACCGACATGCTGTCCCTGACGGGACACCGGAGATACGGACGACCCTCCCGTTCGCGAACTGTGAAGCAGTTCAATCCGCTGCGGGGTTGTAGAGACGCGATGCATCGCGTCTCTACGCGCGCGCAGCACGTTCTTCGACATATTTGGTTTACACGCAAACAAAAAATAGTGATGCGAAATAAACAGCACATTTCCGGACCATGCCATAGCGGGGCGAACACACAGGTTCGCCCCTACATGCGCTAACCATTATCCAAAACGCAGGTCTCCAATGGACATTTTGGGTTTATACTGCATGTGGCACGGAACGGGTGCGCCTCCTTTCAGTTCAGGTTCACCGTTATGGTATATGTATAGCGTTTGCCGGGCTGGAAGGTATCCGTAGCGGGGATGTTCCAGACGTATTTGTTACTGTAGAACTGGAGGGTCACGCTGCGTGTGCCGCCTGCGGTCGGGATGACGACGGCCTCGAATGTCGCGTTGCTGCCTGCGGCGGTGGCCACTTTCCGCATCTGAAAGTCGGTGTTGCCTTCCGGCGTAAACTGCCCGTTTGAGAGCGAGAATTTGGCCTTCGCCGGCATGCCGGAGACGGTGGCGGTGAGGTCTGCAAAATCGGAATCGATGATGCCCGTTCCCTTTTTGACGTTCAGGACAAGACGGCTCATGACGTGCTCGAATGGCAGCGACACGGGGTTGTCGTTTTTGCTCCTGCCCGTCACTCTGGCATACAGCAGGTCGATGGCGGCGGGATTGTTCTGGTTGCTCACGTCAACGGGATAGTTGCCGCCGGAGTCGATTCCGTCGCTGCCGCCGGTGGCCCTGTAGGGATAGCAGGCGACGAAGTCCACGCTGCCGGACGAGGGGTAGCGAATCATGTCCGCCGCCGCATCGACGGGTACGAAGGTTGCGATGCTGCTGCCGGCACCGGACGAGACGGCGTAGCAGCGGTTGCCGGCGTTTTCGACGACGTCGGCGGGCAGCGCGCCGCCGGACGTCAGCATGTAGATGCCTGTCCGGTCGCCGCTGACCCACCGGTCGCCGTCTGCCGACGTCCGCGTTTGGGGTGTGACCTGCGGTGCGCTGAAAACAACCGGCACGCGACTGTCTGTTGTTATGGGTTCCTCCACGGCGCACGACGCGAAGAACAGCAGGAACAGCGGCAGATACGCAAGTCCCGCACGCCTGACTGTTGCCCCTGTTAGATGATGAACTGCTGTCATTTTTCCGTACATGTTTTTAATTATACAATTTCAATCTTCCCACCACAACTGGGGATACGTGTTCCAGGCATAACTGCCGAGCGATTTCCAGTAGTAGCCGTTTTTCCCGGCGTTGCTTCCGGAGGCTATGCCCCAGTTGTTTGCGGCGCTGGCGGCCGGCCAGCCCGTATTGTTGCTGCCGTCGCCGAATTTCCGGGAAGTGGTTCCGGCGCTTCCCGCTCCGACGACCTCGGTATTACCCGTCCAGTAACAGTTGGCAGGCGCGTTTGTGCCGGCGCTGCCGCATATTCCGCCATATGTTCCTCCACTTACGTTGCCGGTACTGTAACAGGCTGTTATGCTTACGGGAGTACCGGAGTTTCCCCCGCTAATGCCGCCGGCGTAGCGCGGGCCGGTCACATTGCCGGTGTTGTAACAGGCGATTACACTCGTCGCGCTGATGTTTGTCCCGGTGATACCGCCGGCCGCACTGCCGGCCACATTGCCGACCACTGTGACGGCGCCGGCGTTGTAGCAGGCGGTCACTTTCGAATTGCTAATGTGGCCGGCGATACCGCCTGCGGCACTTTCTCCCTTTACGGAAGCGCGATTGGAGCAATTTTCAATCGTAGCTCCTCCGAGAGCATATCCGCAGATGCCACCAACGGCATCTCCCGAAATATTGCCGGAAACAATGTGCACGTTGCGTATTACCGTACTCGACCCGCTAGCGTACCCGAAGAGACCGACGTACCTCGTCGTCGTGGAAACGGCAAGATTCCTGATTTTTTTACCTCCGCCATCATATATGCCGGTAAATGTAGTCGAAGTGAGTTGACTTTCATAGCCAATCGGTTGAAATGAAATATCCATCATGTCGATGTCATCCTCCTGCAGATATTTGCCGTCTCTGCCGTATGATGATGATACCCTGTCAAGCTCGGCACGGGACCCGATAGGGATGTTGCCGTTCACCGCGCTGCGGAATGAGACTGAGTAGTAGGATGTTACTTTCAGCACTATTTTCCCGTCTCCCTTGCGACCAATCAGAATCGGCGTCTTGTCATTGTTTTTTTCCAATATGATATCCCTTATAATTCTGGTTCCGCTACCGGCCGGCAAATCAATTGCCTTGCCGGACGTTACATTTATCGTTTTCGTTTTCGGCGTCAAATCGTCCTTGTATGTGACGGTAACGTTCCCTGTATATCCTTCCAGCAGGAGTGTTCCCGGATTAAGCGATTCGGACTTGAGGCTCTCATTCTTTCCCATTTCATTGACCCACGGGGTGATGCGGCCCTCGGCGTTTACCTCCGACTTGCTGACGGAAAGGTCATATATGTGATGTTTGCCCGTTTCGAAGGTTACGGTTTCGGGGATATCCCACGTGTACGAACTCGAACCGGCGTGGAGCGTTATTTTGCGTCCCGCCGTGCCGGCCTGCGGTACGAGAATCGCCTCGAACGAGGCTTCGTAGCCGTCAGCCGTAACGGTTTTACGCAGCGATACGGGCGTCGATGCGGGGCTGTGCGGCGTGAGGGTTCTGTCTTCCAGCGAGAAATCCGCTTTGGAGGGCACGCCGTGAATGGCGGCGGTGAGGCCGGAGAAATCGTCGGCAATCACCTGCGCCTTTTTTACGTTGACCGTGACCCTGCTCAGCTGATGGTCGAAAACGAGCGTCACGGAGGGCGTGTTCTTGCCCGCGTTCGAGGCCTTTGCATACCGCAGGTCGATGGCCTCGGGCCGGGTCTGGTCGCTCACGTCCACGGGACAGGCGTATCCGCTGCCGAGTTCGGCGGCAGGCCTGTAGGGGCAGTAGGCCACAAAATCTACGTTGCCGTTTACGGGATAATAGATGGTTTGATTGACCGGCGAGGTGACGGGCGCGAGGGTGGCCGTCCGGGCGTCGCCCGCGACCGCGGGCAGGTACTCGCGATTGTCGGCTCCCATGCCGGTGGCAAAGGATTCGCCGGTGGCCAGCATGAATATCCCGACGCGGTCGTCCGTCGCCCAGCCGCCGGTGTCGCCTGCACGTGTCTGCAGGGCCGTTGCCGTGCGGAACGTTACGGGCACGGGCGCATCACCGGGTTTCACGATGTCCGGCTCGATGACGTCTTCCATGACGCAGGCCGACGCTCCGGCAAGCAGCAGCAGGTAAAGCATCCCGTGCCATACGCTGCCCGTCCGCTCCTTCATGCACCGCGGCGTGCGACTGTTTTTTGTCCTGATGTTCATTTTGTCCCTGCTTCTTTTTTCCATTGTTATTCTCATTATCCTGTTCATGTGTCTGTAAACGGGCGGTTAAAATGACGGGCGAGCGTCCGGCTTCCCGGAAGGGGTTGCCTTTCCGGGAGTAGCCGCCCGCCCGGGTTGGATTAGTCTGCGGTACCGCTGCCGCCCGTACCGGCTTCCCACTCGTTGATTTCTCCGGTGACGTCGATTCCCGTCCGGGTAATGGTCACTGTATAGACATATTCCTTTTTGGATTCGAACGTGGTTGCGGGCACATTCCATTTAAAGACCTCTGTGCCGTTGTCCGTATCAATCCGGAACTCTATGCTCACCGCGTTGGCCACTATGGACTGGGGCACCAGGATGGCGTCGGATTTAAGCCCGTTTTTCTGCGTTTTCATCACGATGTCGGCGACGGCGTCAGGCGTTCCCAGGGTGCCGTCTTTGAGGTTGAGCGTAGTCGCGGTGTTCAATCCCTTGACGGTAACGACCATGTCTTCCAAATCCGCTTCCGTCAGTCCGGCGTCCGGAGTGATGTTCAACACCATGTGGGTCAACTTGTGGTCGAACTGGAGCTGAACCGTGTTGCCGGAGGCTGCCTTGCTGTATCCGGTCGCCGTTTTGGCGTAGAGCAGGTCGATGTCGACGGGATTGTTCTGGTCGGTTACGTCCACGGGGTAGAGATTGTCCAGCGACTTGCCGGCTTGCCAGGGATAATAGGAGATGAAGTTCACCGTACTTCCGTCCACCGGATAATAGATATTGTCGCTCGGCGATACGGGAGAGAAGTTCTTCGAACCGTCCAGGGTTTTGTAGGCCCTGTTTGCTGTGTTATCTACGATTTCAGGCGTGCCGTTCACCATAAAAATACCGATGGTGTTACCTGCTTCCCACGTATTGTTTCCGGCACGTGTCTGCGGCGTGGCGCCGTTGATGGACGAGGAAAACTTGACGGGTGACGATTGAACGCCGGGTTCCGTTTTACCGGGAATGTCGAATTCCGAAGAGCACGAAACTAAACTCACTGCTGCCCCAAGGGCTACTAAAACTAATTCTTTTTTCATATCTGTTATTGTTTAAATTTGAATACGTTTCGGTATGCGCAAAAACAGTGCCAGAATGTTTATTTCCGCCGTTTTTAACTTAAACGGCGACAATATGTCACCGTTGTGTCTTATTTTTCGTGGTTGACGCATGAAAAAGGTGTCAAAATGGCATTCCAGACGGGAATGTTTCAACGCTGTTCCGGATGAAAAACAGGGTGATTTGAAACGGCGAAGGCAAAATAGCATCGCAGCAACTGGAAATTATACCGTGTGCGGCACGGCTTACCTGTGCAGGAAGGCAAAGCATGGAAAAATGGAGCATGAAGAAAGAAGCGGTGTTCCGTCGGGCATTTTCCCGTTTCCGGGAACAGGCTGTTCCCTTCTCAGGGAATCGCCTGTTCCCTTCCCTGGGAACAGCCTGTTCCCTTCCCTGGGAATCGCCTGTTCCCTGAGAAGGGAACAGCCTGTTCCCAAAATCACAGTTTCAGTCCGTGCGCAGTGGAAAAGGAACGGGGGCTACGGGTACATTTCAAATGATCGCATCACGCCGCAGGCATAGCACAGTGCGACAAATTGAATTGCCCCCCCTCACTCCTTCGCCGGTTGATTTATCGGATTATAATCTTTATCTTTGCACGCAATTTGATATTCCGAAAGAACTGTATGGCAAAGAAATCGACAAAAAGAAAACATTCCGGGAAGAGTGCGGACAACGGGTGGGAATGGCTCGGCACATTCTTTACGAATGACCGCGTGCGTTTCCTGACGGGTTTGTTTCTCTGTGTGCTGGTGATTTACGCGGGGACTGCACTGCTTTCGTTCTTCTATACCGGCAAAGACGACCAGAGCGCCATCGAGAATCTCCCGCTCTGGCGTTTGCTCGTCGGCAACGGCGAGACGGTAAAGAACTGGGCCGGCGTCCGCGGCGCCTGTATAGCCAATCTGTTGATGAACCGGTGGTTCGGAATATCCTCCTTTTTCATCCTGTTCTATCTGGGTGCGGTGGGGGTGAAGTGGATGGGCATCTACCACCGCTTCTCCCTGCTCAAATGTTTTCTGCTGTGCACGGCCTTGCTGTTATGGAGTTCCCTGTTTCTGTCGTTTTTCTTTACGGGGAAAGACTCATTCCTCGTTCCGGGCGGACGGCAGGGCGTTTATCTCACGGAAATGCTGGAAAGAAACATCGGCAAACCGGGTGTGATTCTGCTGCTGCTGGTCAGTATGCTGGTCATTGCCATCTGTCTGAGTGCAAAAGTCGTCCCCCTGCTGCAGAAATTCTTTTCGTTTGAATGGATTGAACACCGGTGGAAATGGCACTGGCCGAAACCGAAACCGCGGAAACGCACTGAACCGAAAGGCGGGAAGGAAGAGAAAGAAGAGGACGATGATGACGATGAAGGAGAGGAGAAGGGCAAAGGCAGCGGTGGCGGCGGAACGGCAGGCGACGACGACGACGACACTCCGTTTATCATCCACATACCTGATGGCAAAGAGGACGACGAGCCGTCTGAAGGCGATGTTCAGCCGCCTCCGGAACCGCCTGGGCCGCGGCGTCCGTCGCCGATGGACGACGACGATGATCCGTATGACAGATCGTCGCTGGGTCCTTACGATCCGCGTCTGGATCTGTCGGGCTACTGTTTCCCGACGCTGGATTTGCTGAAAATATACGACCAGGCGCATGTCTTCGATAACGAAGAGCAGAACGAAAACAAGAAACGCATCAAGAAAACGCTGGAAGACTTTGGCATCCACATCGTATCCATCAACGCGACCGTGGGGCCGACGCTGACGCTCTACGAAGTCGTACCGGCCGTGGGCGTACCCATCCGCAAAATCAGGAATCTGGAAGACGACATCGCCCTGCGGCTTTCGGCGCTGGGGATACGTATCATTGCGCCCATGCCCGGCAAGGGAACCATCGGCCTCGAAGTGCCCAACAAAGACGCGCAGATTGTATCCATGCAGCCGCTGATAGCTTCGCGCAAGTTCAGCGAAAGCAAATTCGACCTGCCCATCGCGCTGGGACGCACGATTACGAACGACGTCTTCATGTTCGACCTCTGCAAGGCGCCTCACCTCCTGATGGCCGGCGCCACGGGACAGGGCAAGTCGGTCGGCCTGAACGCCATCATCACCTCGCTGCTCTACAAGAAGCATCCTTCGGAAATGAAGCTGGTGCTTGTCGACCCCAAAATGGTAGAATTCAGCATCTACAGCAAGATAGAATGTCACTACCTGGCCAAGCTGCCGGACGAAGACAAGGCCATCATCACCGACTGCACCCGGGTGGTCAACACCCTCAACTCGCTCTGCAAGGAGATGGACGACCGCTACGAACTGCTGACGAAAGCCCACGTGCGCAATATCAGGGAATACAATGACAAGTTCGTCCGCCGCCGCCTGAATCCCGAAAAGGGACACCGCTACATGCCCTACATCGTAGTGGTTATCGACGAGTTTGGCGACCTGATCATGCAGGCGGGCAAGGAAATAGAAATGCCCATTGCGCGGATTGCGCAGAAGGCCAGGGCCGTCGGCATCCACATGATTATCGCCACCCAGCGCCCGTCCACCAGCATCATCACCGGAAACATCAAGGCCAACTTCCCCACGCGCGTAGCCTTCCGCGTTTCCCAGATGGTCGATTCGCGAACGATTCTCGACCAGCCGGGCGCCAACAAGCTGATTGGACGCGGCGACCTGCTTTTCTCCGGCGGGAGCATCGACATGACGCGGGTACAGTGCGCCTTTGTCGACACGCCGGAGGTAGAAAACATCGCCTCCTTCATCGGCCGGCAGCCGGGCTTCGGAAGCGCCTACGAACTGCCGGAATTTATACCGGACGGGGGAGGAACGGCAGGAGACGTTGACCTTGGCGATCGCGACCCGATGTTTGAGGAAGCCGCCCGCCTGATCGTGATTCAGCAGCAGGGTTCCACCTCGCTGATTCAGCGCAAGCTTTCCCTCGGCTACAACCGTGCCGGCCGCCTGATGGATCAGCTGGAACGCGCCGGCATCGTCGGCCCGGCCGAAGGCAGCAAGGCGCGGCAGGTACTGATACCGGACGAATATACACTGGAACTTAAACTGGCGGCATTGAAATGAAACGGAAAGTGATACAAATCATGTGTTGCTGGCTGGCGGCAACGGGTTTTGCTCCGGCGCAGAAAGCCGAAGCGCTGATGGAGAAGGCCGTGGCCGCCTATGAGAAATCCGGCGGAATCTCGGCGCATTTTGTGGCGAATATCCGCGGTGAAAGCCAGCACGTTTCGGAAAGTATGGAAGGGACGATTCGGATGAAGGGCGACCAATTCGTACTGTTCACGCCCGACGTGCACACGTGGTACGACGGTACGACGCAGTGGACGTATGTGGTGCGCACGGAGGAAGTGAATATCACCCGTCCCTCGGGCGAAGAGTTGCAGTTTACCAACCCGATGACGCTGCTGCGCACGTGGAAGAAAGGCTTCAAAGCGGCCCATACCGGCGAAAGCACTACCGGTGAAGGAAAAATGGCCGACGACGTTTCGCTGTCGGCCAGAGGCAATCAGGACGTGGAGACGGTGGAGTTGCAGCTGGACAGGGCGACAGCGTTGCCGGTCAGGATGACCGTGACGATGAAAAACAAACTTCGGAGCGTCATCCGAATCAGCCGGATGCAGACGGGCCTCAACCCGCCGGACGGGACGTTTACCTTTCCCGCAGCCGACTACCCGAATGCGGAAATCGTGGACTTGAGGGAGTAGAAATTAGTGATTAGTGATTAGTGGTGAGTGATTAGTGATTATACCGCGTAAAGTATAAATACTATTTTTGTCTTCCGGACGGTTTTTTCCTGCCGATTTTTTACTATGTTTGCACCGTCAAAATAATGAATAAAAACACGTAACATGGCCAATATTGCCGAACGACAGAAATTCATCCTTGAGCAACTGAAACAGCAGGGATATGTAAAGGTGAGCGACCTCAGCCGGGAACTGGATGCCTCGGAGGTAACGATCCGGAAGGATTTGAAACTGCTTGAAGAGAAGAAACTGCTGCAGCGCAGTCACGGAAGCGCCAGCAATCTTACGTCGATTATAACCGACAAGCATATCGACGTGAAGGAGAAGATGCAAATCGAGGAAAAGCTGCGCATTGCCCGGGCAGCCGGCAAGCTGCTGGAGGCGGAGGACAAGATTATCATTGCCTCGGGAACGACGCTGCTGGCCTTTGCCCATGCGATTGACATCCGCGAACAGATTACGGTCATCACCTCTTCGGTCAGGGTGTCGCTCTCGCTGTGCTACAATCCCTTTATCGACGTTATCCAGCTGGGAGGAACGATTCGCAAAAATTCCGTATCGGTCATCGGCCATTACGCGGAAACCATGCTGGAAAGCCTGTCGTGCAACAAGCTGTTTATCGGCGTCGACGGGATTGACC
>JAISEZ010000032.1 GCA_031263835.1 Tannerella sp. | reverse complement strand
ACAGCAGGTCGTATCCGGCAGACAGGTTCGGCTTCAAAAACCGGAAAGTTCCGTCGCATGTGAGTATCCATCCGCACGTTTATCCGGTCAGTCGATTTTGCTTCCATACAAACGGCTTTTCATAAATGGACGCACAGTTATGTGAGCATTGAACCGGGCGAGTGAATAGCTGTTGACGGCAAAAGTTCCGTTCTACCGTAAGCGATTATTCGATAAGACGCCACATCTGCCGCGAACAGAACGGTGGCTGCAAATCCTGCTCTGCTGCGCGACTTCGCTTTCACCATCCTGAAAACAGGTACATCAAACAGGCTACCGAAATTTTTGCAAACTACAATGTTAAAGAACTGTTTAATATATCAATTAGAACTTAACAGCCCTGCCGTTCAAAAGGGAGGAAAAAAACATGCCTGAAAAGTCAAAAACCGGATTGACCCCGTTGACTAAAATTTCTGCCAAATTATTCATCTGTCTGTAATTTAATAGGTTATTATATAATTATTACTAGTTCCCGTGTGTGTGGACGAAAAAATCATGAAAGAGATATTTTTTATCTCTTTCCCGATGAAATCCATAAATTGATTTATTTTTTCCTTCTCTCCTGACCCGGACGGCATCTTCACTGACTCCGATGCCGTTTCCGGAGAGGTAGAGGCCGTCTCTTCAGAGTTTTTTACGCGATCTCTCCTGAAAACGGATTCACCTTCAGGAGAAACGGGTTTCATCGTCACGGAGATGGAAAATATCTCTTTGATGTTTTTTGCTCCTTTTTCTTCAATCCGTACTGTTTCCTTTTTATTCATCATTCTTTCTTTTATCTGTATTTGCAATGATTGCCCGTTAAAAACCGGCAGTTGAAAAATGATTCGTGTGAAGCGCCGGATAACGGCTCGCTCATCACTCTTTACTAACCGTTCATCACTAAAAAGTCAACCGCAGCCCGAACCCGTTGCCGGTAGTCGTCAGATACAGCGATGGCTCCGTGCTCCGATATGTAATGAATCTGCGAACGGTTATATGCGGTAGATATACTCCGCAGTTGAGCGCGCCCTCGCCTTTTCAATGAGCTTCCGATAAGAGCGCTTCCGCAGGATACGCCTGTTTGCTTGAAGCCGCCGGCGCCGCCGTTCAAAATCCGGATAAATCCGTTCTCCGTCAATCTTGATGACGTACCCTTTAAGCGACTGCCCGTCGACCCGTCCCTGCGAGGAACGAAGCAAAGCAGTCCGGAAATGTGCTGTTTATTTTCAGACAATGCCTCAGTAATGCGAATCAGCAGGAGCGACGAAGGACTGAAAGCCCGGCATAGCCCGGCCCAACGGCAACGCCTTAGGTATATGTATGACGCACGCCTCACCCCGTGCAAAGCATAATTCTCTTTCCACAGAAAAAAAAGCCCGAAAAGTTTCGTTATTCAGAGAAAAGTCATACCTTTGCAAGCCGATTATTATCAGTAAGTTTTAAATAATTAGTTTTTAGCCCGTTGTTCTACTCCTGTGTCCGGGGAAATAATGATGGCGGAACGTTTGTAGTATTAATAAAAAAATAGTTTTTAGCAGTGGATACTTTAAGTTATAAGACCATTTCTGCAAACAAAGCAACTGTAAACAAAGAATGGGTGGTTGTAGATGCGACCGGCCAGTCATTGGGACGTATTTGCTCGAAAGTAGCCAAACTTTTGCGCGGCAAATACAAACCCAATTTTACCCCGCATGTTGATTGTGGTGATAATGTGATTATTATCAATGCAGATAAAGTCGTTCTGACAGGAAACAAGTGGAACGGCCGTATTTATTTGAGATATACCGGTTATCCCGGCGGACAGCGCGAATACACCCCGGCCATGTTGATGGCGAAGGGAGAAGATCGCCTGTTCAGGAAAGTAGTCAAGGGCATGTTGCCTAAAAATCGTCTGGGAGACAAGCTGCTCAACAACCTGCACGTATATGCGGGCAGCGCGCACAGGCACGAGGCTCAAACTCCCAAACAGATAGATATCAACTTACTTAAATAATTATATGGAAGTAATAAATGCAATAGGAAGACGTAAGGCAGCGGTAGCTCGCGTGTACGTCAGCGAAGGAAACGGTAAGATTACGATCAACCGGCGTGACCTGTCGGACTACTTTCCCTCTCCAATCCTGCAGTTTGTCGTGAAACAGCCGCTGTCAACATTGAATGTGGCTGAACAGTACGACATCAAGGTAAACCTTTTTGGCGGCGGATACAAGGGACAGTCGGAAGCAACCCGGTTAGCGATTACACGTGCATTGATCAAAATCAATCCGGAATCGAAACCCGCTTTGAAAACGGAAGGATTCATCACGCGCGACCCGCGTGCCGTGGAGCGCAAAAAACCGGGAAGACCCAAGGCACGCAAGAGATTCCAGTTCAGCAAACGTTAATGTTATTCGTGAGTTTCTTGCAAACCGGAGGCGTTTAGTATCTAAATTGTCCGGATTTTTCCATCAAGCCCTATACATAATATATAATACAACGGGTGCAGGAAAACTACCGGACGGTTGATTGTAAAACAGAAAGTAAACGATTTTTAAAAACAGAAAAATGTCAAGAGTAAATTTTGAACAATTATTGGAAGCAGGCGTTCATTTCGGACACTTGAAAAGGAAATGGAACCCTGCCATGGCTCCGTACATCTTTATGGAGCGCAATGGTATTCATATCATTGATTTGCATAAAACAGTTGCTAAAATAGACGAGGCGACGGAAGCCTTGAAAAATCTGGCCCGGACAGGCCGGAAAGTCCTTTTTGTCGCGACGAAAAAACAGGCAAAGCAAATCGTGGCCGACAAGGCGACCGCCATCGGCATGCCCTACGTGATTGAACGCTGGCCGGGTGGCATGTTGACGAACTTCCCGACCATCCGCAAGGCTGTGAAAAAAATGTCCACTATCGACAAGATGAGCAAGGACGGCACCTTCCACAACCTGTCCAAAAGGGAAAAACTCCAGATTACGCGCCAGCGTGCGAAACTGGAAAAGACGCTGGGTTCGATTGCCGACATGAACCGCCTGCCGGCAGCGCTGTTCGTGATCGACGTGCTGAAGGAACATATCGCCGTAAGTGAAGCCCATCGGCTGGGTATTCCCGTGTTCGCCATGGTGGATACCAATTCCGATCCGACGGAGATTGACTTTGTGATTCCGGCCAACGACGATGCCACCAAATCGGTGGAGTTGATTCTGTCCATTGTCTGCGAAGCCATGAACGAGGGTCTTCAGGAAGGCAAGGCGCTTGCCAAAGAGAGCGAGGCGGAAGAGGAGCGTGAAGATGCGCCCAGGAGAGAACGCCGGACAAAATCTTCCGCCAAAAAGGAACGTACCCACAAGGAAGACGATGCAGCCCTGAATGCAGGGGTGATTTCGCGGGTAGCAAAAAATCTGGAAGAAGAGTAAGCATTAAACATTAAAAAAGAAAGAGATATGGCAGTTACAATGGCTGAGATAGCTCATTTGCGTAAAATGAGCGGGGCGGGAATGATGGATTGCAAGAAAGCGCTGGAAGAAGCAGCGAACGATTTCGAGAAAGCAATGGAAATCATCCGCAAAAAAGGTCAGGCAGTGGCCGCAAAGCGTTCGGATCGCGAAGCGTCCGAAGGATGCGTACTGGCCGCGCATGACGGAGAATTTGCGGCAATTGTCGCATTAAAGTGTGAAACCGATTTCGTAGCAAAAAATGCCGACTTTATCGCATTGACGAAAACCATTCTGGATGCCGCCATGTCGCAAAAACCGGCTACGCTGGCCGACTTGCTGGCCGCGCCGCTGAGCGATGGCCGTTCCGTCGAAAATCATGTGGTTGACCGGATTGGCATCACGGGCGAAAAGATGGAAGTGGGTTTCTTTGAGTATGTGACAGGCGTTTCCACGATATCGTACATCCATCCGGGGAATAAACTGGCGACGGTCGTTGCCTTTAACCGGACGCTTGACTATCAGGTGGCGCGCGACGTAGCCATGCAGGTGGCCGCCATGAATCCGGTAGCCGTGACGCCGGCCGAAGTGTCGCAGAAGGTGATCGACACCGAAAAGGAAATTGCACGCGACAAAGCGCGTCAGAGCGGTAAACCGGAGAACCTGCTCGAACGTATCGCAGAAGGCGCATTGCAGAAATTCTATAAGGAGAGCACGTTATTGCAGCAAGACTTTGTGAAGGATTCGAAACTTACGATCGAACAATACTTGCAGCAACAGGATAAAGCGCTTACAACGATTTCGTTTAAGCGTGTAACGTTGAATCTGGAATAAACACACACTCCATTTCTGAAAAAGCCCGCCGACAACTGTTCAGGCGGGCTTTTTTTGAACCAACCCACCCATCCCTTGTGGGGAGGGGTATTACCTCTTCCGTCAAATTATACTGCACGCAGCATGGTTTTGTGCATTGACCCAACAGTCATTCCCGCCGGAAACCCTTGAATCTAATTTTGAGCACAAAAAAGACGGGTGCCGGAGGCCGAAAAACACGTGCGTGTTTTTTTTATCCACGCACGTGTTTATTTCAACCACGCGCGTGGTCATTCCAACTACGCGCGTGTTTTTTTTATTCACGTGCGTGTTTTTTTTATCCACGCACGTGTTTATTTCAACCACGTGCGTGATCATTCCAACCACGCGCGTGGATTTTTCATTCACGTGCGTGTTTTTTTTATCCACGCGCGTGTTTATTTCATCCACGTGCGTGGTCATTCCAACCACGTGCGTGGATTTTTCATTCACGTGCGTGTTTTTTCGTCTTTCCCGAAAAATTTCATCTTCCGTCTTTTTTTATAGTTAATGCGAATCAGTAGTTAGTAGATAGTAGTTAGTAGAATGGATACATCGGTTCATATACAAAATCAAATGGCCCCGGCAGATGCAGCGCCTGATACCGTATCTCTGTGTGGGAGATATGCGGCTTTCCCGCCGGCTGCCCTGCGGGCGAAAGCGTTTCGCCCCTACTGACTACTATACTGCACGCGGCATGGTTTTGTGCATTGACCCAACAGTCATTTCCACCGGAAACCCTTGAATCTTTGAATGATTGAATCTTTGAATTTTATATCCATGCCGTGTGAAGTATAACTACTGATTCGCATAAAAAACAGTTGGCAGGGGGGGGCTATTTTCCCTCTGCGGGATTCAGCGTTTCCGGCAAAAATGCCTATCTTTGCGCCGTATTCCGTAAAACAGTTGACGTATGGCAGTTTATTTAGACGATGTATCCAGAACTTTCGGGGAATATCTGTTAGTCCCCGGTCTGACGACCAAAAAATGTATCCCTTCCAACGTTTCGTTGAAAACGCCCTTAGTGAAACATGCGAAAAATAAAAAACCGGCTATCATGCTGAATATCCCCTTTGTGTCGGCCATCATGCAGTCCGTTTCCGGCCCCGAGCTGGCTATCGAACTGGCGCACAACGGCGGACTGTCGTTCATTTTCGGTTCGCAGCCCGTCGCCGCTCAGGCCGGCATGGTGCGCAGGGTAAAGAAATTCAAGGCCGGGTTTGTAATCAGCGACTCGAACCTGACGCCCGAAGATACGCTGGCCGATGTCCTCCGGACGGTGAAAAAGACGGGACATTCGACCATCGGCGTGACCCACGACGGCACCTGTAACGGGAAATTGCTGGGACTGGTCACCAGCCGCGACTACCGGACGGAAAAAGACCCGATGGACATGAAGGTCAGGGACTTTATGACGCCCTTTTCCAAGCTGATAGTCGGGCCGTCGGGCATTTCGCTCAGCGAAGCCAATCAAACCCTCTGGGAGCATAAACTGAACACGTTGCCGATTATCGACAGAGACCAGAATCTGGTTTATTTTGTCTTCCGGAAAGATTATGACAGCCATCGCGACAATCCCGACGAGCTGTCCGACGAAACCAAGCAGCTGATTGTCGGGGCGGGCATCAATACGCGCGACTATCGCGAGCGGGTGCCGGCGCTGGTGGAGGCCGGCGTGGACGTGCTGTGCATCGATTCCTCCGACGGCTATTCCGAATGGCAGCAGGAAACGTTGCAGTGGATTAAGCGCACGTATGGCGACAGCGTGCCGGTGGGCGCCGGAAATGTGGTCGACAGCGACGGTTTCCGTTACCTGGTTGCCGCCGGCGCGGACTTTATCAAAGTCGGCATCGGAGGCGGTTCCATCTGCATCACGCGCGAACAGAAAGGCATCGGCCGCGGACAGGCAACAGCCCTGATTGACGTGGTTCAGGCACGCGATGAACACTATCGCCGGACGGGTATCTACATCCCCATTTGCAGCGACGGCGGTCTGGTGCACGACTGCCACATGGTGCTGGCGCTGGCCATGGGAGCGGATTTCCTGATGATGGGACGCTATTTCGCCCGCTTCGACGAGTCGCCTACCAAAACGCTGCGCATCGGCAACAATTATGTGAAGGAATACTGGGGCGAAGGGTCAAACCGCGCCCAGAACTGGCAGCGCTACGACATGGGCGGAACGGAGTCGCTGAAGTTTGAGGAAGGCGTGGACAGCTATGTCCCCTATGCCGGAAAAATGAAGGATAACCTGGCCATTACGCTGGGGAAAATCAGGGCGACCATGTGCAGCTGCGGCGCCATCACCCTCAAGGCTCTTCAGCAACATGCCAAAATCACGCTGGTATCGTCCACCAGCATTGTCGAGGGCGGCGCGCACGACGTCATCCTCAAGGAACAGAACTAATTCTCCCCAGCGAAGCGGATGGTCAGTTATTTGCAGGTTGACGGGTTGACGAAGAGTTTTGGCGACCGGGTGCTGTTCCGCGACATCACCTTCGGCATCACGCAGGGACAGAAAATCGGCCTGATTGCCGGCAACGGCGTCGGCAAAACGACGCTGCTGAACATCCTCGCCGGAAAGGAAAGTCATGACGAAGGCGCGGCGGTCTTCCGCAACGACCTGCGTGTCGGCTATCTGGAGCAAATCCCCTGTTATCCCGAAGAACAGACCGTGCTGGAGGCCTGCTTCTATTCTTCCCATCCGACGGTGCGGCTGATTGCCGAATACGAAGCGGCGATGACGGCGGAAAATCCGGTCCTCCCCGACGATTTGATGACGCGGATGGAACATGCCAAGGCCTGGGATTACGAACGGAAGGCCAAACAGATTCTTTCCCGGCTGAAAATAGACCGTTTCGACCGGAAAACGGGGCAGCTGTCCGGCGGACAGCTGAAGCGGGTCGCCCTCGCCAATGTGCTGATTACCGAACCGGAACTGCTTTTGCTGGACGAGCCGACCAATCACCTTGACCTGGAGATGATAGAATGGCTGGAGGGTTATCTGGGACGCTCGCACATCAGCCTCCTGATGGTCACGCACGACCGCTATTTCCTTGACCGCGTATGCAGTGAAATACTGGAGATTGACAACCGGGAAATTTACCCGTACAGGGGCAATTACAGCTACTATCTGGAGAAGCGGAGCGAACGCGTCGGCGCCCGGAATGCGGAAATCGAACGGGCAAACAACCTGCTGCGCAGGGAACTGGACTGGATGCGCCGTCAGCCGCAGGCGCGGGGTACAAAAGCCAAATACCGTATTGACGCTTTTTACGAACTGGAAGAAAAGGCGAAGCAGCGGCCGGACGCCGGGACGCTCCGGCTGAATGTTCAGCCGGTTTACATCGGTTCCAGGATTTTTGAAGCGGTCAATGTCTCCAAAAAATACGACGGCCAATGGATGCTGCGGGATTTCAACTATACGTTTGCCCGCTACGAGAAACTGGGAATCATCGGCGACAACGGAACAGGGAAATCAACCTTTATTAAGATGCTGGTCGGGGAGGTGGCGCCCGACAGCGGTCATTTCGATATCGGCGAGACCGTCCGTTTCGGCTATTACAGTCAGGAAGGGCTTCTGCCGGATGAAAACCGGAAAGTCATCGACCTGGTACAGGACATCGCCGAATACATCACCCTGGGCGACGGTAAAACGCTGGCTGTCTCGCAGTTTTTGAATCATTTCCTGTTTGCGCCCGACCGCCAGCATCAGTATGTACACAAGTTGAGCGGCGGCGAGAAACGGCGGCTGTATCTTTGTACCGTACTGATGCGAAACCCGAATTTCCTTGTGCTCGACGAGCCGACGAACGACCTGGACATCGTGACGCTGAACGTGCTTGAGGAATACCTGCAAGGTTTCAAGGGCTGCCTGATAGTCGTCTCGCACGACCGGTATTTTATGGACAAGACGGTAAATCATCTTTTCGTTTTCCACGGGAACGGGGAGATTCAGGATTTTCCGGGGAATTATACGCAGTACCGCGCGTGGAAGGAGGAGCAGCCGAAAGCGCAGAAAGAGGCAGCGTCCGGGCCGAAGAAAACGCCGGCTGTCCGCGCCGGAAAGGAATCGAAGAAGAAACTGACCTGGCAGGAAAGGCGCGAATTTGAGTCTCTTGAGCCGGCCATCGCCGCTCTTGAAGAGGAAAAGATGCAGCTGGAAACGGCGTTAAGCAGCGGCAGCCTGCCGCACGACGAACTCACCCGTCAGGCCCGGCGCATCGCCGAAATAATCGACGCAATCGACCTGAAAACCAACCGCTGGCTGGAACTGAGCGAGTGGGCGTAAAAGAATTTATGCGAATCAGTAGTTAGTAGATAGTAGTTAGTAGAATGATACATCGGTTCATATACAAAATCAAATGGCCCCGGCAGATGCAGTGCCTGATACCGTATCCCTGTGTGGGAGGAGATATGCGGCTTTCCCGCCGGCTGCCCTGTGGGCGAAAGCATTTCGCCCCTACTAACTACTGATTCGCATTTGCACCGGAATCATAACGAATCAACATATAAATTGGACATCATGAATAATCTATCGGATATTCAGCCGTCATCGAGACGTACATTCCTGCAGCGGATAACGGCGCTGGGGATGACGCTTCCCGCTGTGTCCTGCACGGTCGCTCCGGGCAGGGACGAAAAGCCGCAACCGGAGAAAAAGCGTCCTTTCCGGATAAGTATTAACGTATCGACCCTTTCCGGATTCAAACTGCCGCTAAGGGAACAGATCAGGCTCTCGGCGGCGGCCGGTTTTGAAGGAATTGAACTGTGGATAAGCGACGCATACCGCTATGTGCAGGAAGGAGGAGACGCCGGGGCGTTGAAGGCGCTGCTCGATGACAGCGGTTTGATACTGGAGAACCTGATTGCCTTTTCGGGCTGGCTGAGCAATGACGCCCAAACAAGCGCGCAGGGAATGGAACAGATGAAGAAGGACATGGCGCTCGCGGCGCAACTCGGAGGACGCCATATTGCGGCCACCGGAGTCGGTCTGGACGTATTCCAGCCCGACAGTCTGGAACTTTACGGCCGCCAGTATGCTGAAATCGTGCGCATGGGGCAGTCCTTCGGGGTGACGCCCCTGCTGGAACTCTGGGGACACGGGACGCTGAACAGGCTGTGGAAAGTGCTGGCCATCGCTTCCGTCAGTTCCTGTCCCGATGCGCAGCTGCTGCTTGATTTCTATCATCTGCACGCAGGCGGCAATCCGTTCAGCGCCCTGTCGCTGCTCAACGGCGCCAGTCTGCCGGTGTTCCACATCAACGACTATCCCGGCGATATCCCGGCGGAGACCGTCCAGGATTCGGATCGCGTCTATCCGGGCGACGGGATATGTCCGTTCGACGAGGTCATTCCGGCGCTTTACCGGTGCGGTTTCAGAGGCGCCCTGTCGCTGGAACTTTTCAACCCCTCCTACTGGAGCGGCTGCACGCCCCGGCAAGCGCTCGATACCGGTTTCGGGAAAACGGTTGCCGTCGTTGACAGGGCGCTGTCAACGCTGTGAGACGAAAGAATGCCTGTAACTTCAACAGCCCGATGTCGCAGATTTCGGATTGTTGTCGCCAATCAAATGGAAACACCCGCGAAGTGTGCGGGAATGTCCGCAAACGGATGCAATTCAAACGGTCGCATCACGCCGCAGGCGCAGCCCAATGTCGTCAATTTAAGGATTTGCCGTGCAGCTGCTCTCTCCGGGAGTAGCTGCACGGCAGTTCTGTGCGAGCCGTTATCGCGCCTTCAACCTTTTTTACTGCCGATTCGCACCACTAATCACTAACCACTAATCATTAATCACTATCAAAGTATGTTTTACAGCATACTTTATCAACACGCCCTGTCGAAACGCATTGACATTTAATCTTTTGCTTTATCGTTAAATTAGAGGCTGAAATATTTTTCGAGGGAAAAGTTGCACGGATAGAAAAAAGGGCGTATCTTGCGCCCCGAATTCAGAAATAAATAGGAATTGAATAAAAAAAAGAGCATGA